>JAHEIW010000246.1 GCA_024639185.1 Deltaproteobacteria bacterium
CTGGCAAGCTGCCCGCATGAATGTGATCGTCGCATTGACTCAGGCTGATTAAGCCCAATGTTGCATGCATGCCTATCCGGTTAGCACAGGTTAGTTTACTTCTGCGGAATTTGCACGTCTTTGTCCGCTTTCGTAAAAATTCTTGTAGGTCAACGATTCCACTTGGGCGCCAATTTTCAGCACACTGTCGAAACCCACCATTGGCCAGAATCGCCGGTTAAATCGGAAAACGAACTCGTTGAGATAGCCCTGCAAGTGCGCCGGGCTCACCCCATGATGCGTTCCCAAAAGCCATGCATCAAGATTTCCGAATACAATGTGGATCATTGGAAGATGTTGGTCAGTCTTGGCTTGATCACCTTGAACAGGCACGGCTGTGTGCCTATAGCCCAGTTTGTTCAAGTTCAGAACTCTTGATTTAGGAAAAGAGTTTATTTACTGCACCACAGCATAATATTTATATAATATAAAATGGTTATAGGTTTATAAGTCATTAGTAAATAGTCCTTGCTATGGGAAATAGAAAATGACACCTTTACGCTGGAAATTTACGTAAATATGGATGGCGGAGAAGGTGGCATGACTCAATTATTACTACCGTTTGTTTCACCCGGCGTAACTCAGGTCAACCCCAGGGTTAGCGTTTGGAAAATCGATGACCGCTGGACTTACTTTTTAGGTCGATTCCCGATCTATTCACATAGGGAAGATGATCAGCGCATGTTTCGGATGATCATTGCACAGTTGATCGAATCGGGGGCCTGCCGGCAAACAGAAGTAATTGATGCGTTTGGGGTGTCCAAGAGTAGTGTCATTCGGGCTCAGAACAAGTTAAGAAAGGGTGGCTCTGAAGCATTCTTTATTGACCGTCGAGGCCGTAAATGCGGAACGATACTTACACCAAAGGTTCTTGACCAGGCCCAACGCTTTCTTGACGAAGGCTTATCGAGAAAGGAGATAGCCGGAGAACTTGGGGTTAAATACGACACCTTTCGTAAGGCCATCAACGATGGTCGTCTCAAAGAGAGGGCGCCTTTCGAATCCGGCACGAACAAATCAACACGCAGTGTTGTTGACGCAGCGGCTGCCGATGGCATGGGTACGGCCTGTACCCGGGTGGAGGAACGGACATTTGCGGCCTTCGGTGTCTGTGACGGAGCGCCTGTTCGTTTTGAGTCTTGTCTGGATGTCCCCAAAGGAGGTGTCCTGTGCGCGTTGCCGGCATTGTTGGCCAATGGGTTGTTGGAGGGCGCTGAACAGCTCCTTGGCGCGGTCAAGGGATACTATACAACCTTTCATATCCTTTTACTGCTTGCGTTCATGGCGCTTTGCCGTATCAAGACGGTGGAAAAGATGCGCGGGCATGCACCAGGGGAATTTGGCAAATTGCTGGGCCTGGACCGTATTCCCGAAGTGCGTTGTCTAAGGAAAAAGATGGATGATTTAAGCGCTGGCGATACTGCAGAGCAGTGGGCTTGCCATCTAAGCAGACATTGGATGGATATGAATACAGACGCGGCCGGCACGCTATATATCGACGGACACGTCCGGGTATATCACGGAGATCTGACCAAACCGCCCCGGCGATATGTTTCCCGTGAACGGTTATGCTTAAGGGGTACAACGGACTACTGGGTGAATGATGCCATCGGGCGGCCATTTTTTGTTGTAGAGAAAACCGTTGATGCCGGGCTCCTGAAAACCCTTCGAACTGATATTGTACCAAGGCTGCTCACAGATATCCCGAACCAGCCCACCAAGCAGGAGTTGCGTGCCAATCCACAGCAGTGCCGTTTTATCCTTGTTTTTGATCGAGAAGGCTACAGCCCGGCTTTTTTTAAGCAGATGTGGGAAAAGCACCGTATCGGCTGTATGACCTATCACAAGCATCCGGGTGAAATTTGGCCGGAGGAGCGGTTCGCTGAACACGAGGTGAGCATGCCCAATGGAGAGACCGTCACCATGGAGTTGGCTGAAATGGGAAGCCGGGTGGGTTCCGGAAAAGATGCCATGTGGATGCGTGAAGTACGCAAGCTCACGGAATCCGGACATCAGACCAGTGTCATAAGCACCGTCTATGAACTTCCCCCCACCCAATTGGGTGCCCGCATGTTCAGCAGATGGTGTCAGGAAAACTTCTTCCGCTATATGATGGAACACTTTGCCATCGACCTTCTACAGGAGTATGGGACCGAAAAACTTCCTGACACCGAACGGGTGGTCAATCCCGCCTGGCGGGTGTTGGACAGATCACGAAATTCAATCCAGAATAAGCTTCGCCACCGGCGTGCCCGTTTTACCGAAATGACCATGCATCCGGAATCCGAGGACAACGCTGCAAAGTATGAGAAGTGGATGACAAAGAAAGCGAAACTGTTGGAGCAGATAGAACAATACGAGTCCGACCTGGGCACGCTGAAAATGAAATTAAAAGAGGAGCCGAAACACATCACGTGGGAAGAGCTGGATGAAAAGGATAAATTTTTCGGTCTGCTTCCAGGCCGAAAGCGCCTGATGGACACAGTCAAGATGATTTCATACCGAGCAGAAACGGCCATGGCAGGCCTGTTAAAAGGGCCGACGGTGGATATGGCTGCTGCCCGTCGATTATTGCAGGATCTGTATGTCACGGAAGCGGATATATTGCCACGGCCCAAAGACAACCTTTTGCATGTACGCATCCATAATGCGTCAAGGCCTGCTGCCAATGCAGCACTTGCACAACTTTTCGATGGACTCAACTCAGCCGAAGTCTGCTATCCTGGCACCGATATGCGCATGATTTATGAACTTGTGAGTAAAAATGCCGGGCAGTAAAATGGCAGGCCTGAAGTGCCACCGATTCTTCCCAGAGGTAAGGAGTCCTGAGATTGATCACCTTGCAATTTGGAAATTATGAAAATCTCTCTGAGATGTTATGGCGATCCCCACAATACCAGCTGAGTCACCATTTTGGCACCCATTAAAAGGCTCCTGTCAACAAAAAACACCACACCATCGCAAAAGGGATACATTTTTTTGCAGGAACAAATATAGTACAGCGTTCGTCCTATTTCTTCCTGCACCCGATATTTCTTAAAACTTGCTGTGCAGAGACAATCAATCTGCTAACAGGCACCCATCAGGATCAAGGCTAAAGAGAAAAAACAGAACGGTTGCGTAGCGAAGAGGCCATAAAGCCTCGCAGCCGAACTGCCGTTTTACTCTGTGGCCCCTGGTCCGTAATCGGACCCCAGAAAAAGATCGGTACCTTGTCAAAGCCAATGGGGTGTTACAAGATTTGGAGCTCCTATCGGGCCAGCCATCGCGAGCTTTTGACAAGGGCAGATCGAAAATTGGACACTCGTCTGAAACTATATTGATAGGGAGTGCAGCGGTGTGCCAACCAAGATTTAGGGATTTTCACCACCAAAACGTAAGGATCACCGCTGCAGTCCCAAACTAATGTGCAATAAGCTCCTCACGAAACGGGACCCGAACTCGCATAACGTAGTAACAGATGCGGGCCAGTTTGTTACCCATCGCTTTGGTTGCCAGGCTCGTATTGGCCTGTGCGACCTTGCGGTTATAGTAGCGTCTGAATTGTTCATTATACCGGCGACCTAATTGAGCGGCTTCAGTGAGCGCCCAACTCAGGTAGCGATTACCGTTCTTACGATTGCCAACCCCCTTGCTCTTTCCATCGGATAATCGCTGGGATGGTACACATCGACAATAGGAAACAAAGTTGCCGACCTTTGTAAAGCGATTGATGTCGCCCACCTCCAGCATGATGGTCATTGCCAGAATGTTGCCGATGCCAGGTATGGTCAGCAATTGCCTGAATCCTTTCCGAAGCTTTACTCTTTTGATGATCGCTTTCTCTAAACTTTTTATCTTCTCTTTGAGAAAAGTGATTGTATCCAAACTGGTTTGAGCGGTGAGAATTAAATATTCTTCCTTTAGCCATTCTTTCAAATCATCGGCGGCCAGTTTCTGGATGTCATTCGTCCTCATTTTGATCGAGCAGGATCTTTGCAGTAAGGATTTCAAACTCAGAATATTGGCGGTCTTGTGTCGGACTAAAAACATCCATTTGCGGGCCAGGTCACGCACCGAACGATGTTCTTTGGGATAAATATAGCCCT
>JAHEIW010000247.1 GCA_024639185.1 Deltaproteobacteria bacterium
CTGCGCGGCGCTTCATGAACCACCACCGCCCGGCCGGTTTTTTTAACCGATTGGACCAGAAGTTCTTCAGAAAACGGTGAAATGGTCAGCAAATCGATGACATCAGCTGCAATACCGTCTTTATCCTGCAGGTGCTGCGCCGCCTCCTGTGTGGGCCGCATCATGGCCCCGTAAGAAATCAACGTTAAATTCCGGCCCTCTTTGACAAGTTGCGGTTCACCGATCGGCAGAGTCTCTTCGGCTTCGGGCACTTCTTCTCTAAACGCCCGATACAACGCTTTGGATTCATAAAAAATCACCGGATCCGGATCCCGTATGGCACTGATCAACAGGGCCCTTGCATTCCTTGGACCGGAGGGGATGACCATTTTAAGCCCCGGTGTATGAGCCCAGTAGGCTTCCCTGCTTTCAGAGTGATGCTCGAGCGCTCTAACACCGCCGCCATAAGGTGTTCTGAGCACCAAAGGAACAGTGAACCGCCCGCGGGAACGCCAGCGCAGGCGAGCGGCATGATTTTCGATCTGATGAAAGTTTTGATAGCTGAAACCCGAAAATTGAATCTCACAAACGGGTCTAAGCCCATAGGCCGCCATACCGATAGACATACCGACAATACCGGATTCAGCCAGCGGCGTATCCAGTACACGCTGGTCACCAAATTGATTGATCAGGCCGTCGGTTACCCTGAAAACCCCGCCGTCAACCCCGACATCCTCGCCCAGGATGATAATGCGATCATCTTTTTCCATTTCCTGCTGCAGGGCCAGATTGAGGGCCTGAACCATGGTCATTTTAGCCATCTTTGCCCTCCTTGGCGGTGGCCGATAAGGCCTGTTTCAATTCGTCTTTTTGAACCTTTAAATGCGGCGGCATCTCAGCATAGGCATAATTGAACATGTCAATGGGATCCCCCATGGTCTCCATCTGTTTTTCTGCCCGGTCGATGGCCGCCTGAATTTCTTCCAGGACGTCGGATTCAATTTGACTGCGTTTCTCATCTGAAAGCAGCCCCTTATCCGTTAGGTATTTTTCAAAACGCGGCAATGGATCGCGCCGGCTCCAGCGTTCAACCTCTTCATCGGTCCGGTAGCGTTTGGGGTCGTCCGCGGTAGTGTGCATCATCAGGCGATAGGTGACACACTCGACGAGCGTGGGCCCTTCACCGTTGCGTGCCCGCTCAACGGCCTCCCGGGCAGCGGCATACACGGCCAGGATGTCATTGCCATCCACCTGAATGCCGGGCATTCCGTAAGCCAGTGCTTTTTGCGCCAGGGTTTGTGATCGGGTCTGCTGCGAAACCGGTATGGAGATGGCCCATTGATTGTTCTGGCACACAAAAATTACCGGGGCCTGGAAAACAGCAGCAAAATTGAGCGCTTCATGAAAATCCCCCTGTGAGGTGGCTCCATCCCCAAAAAAAGTCATGGCGACATCGTCCGTTTGCCGGTATTTGGCAGCCCAGCCCAATCCAACAGCGTGAATCATCTGTGAGCCGACCGGAACCGATATCGGAAAATCATTGCTGTCATCCGCAATCGCAACGCCTTCGTTAAATCCGTTGAAGTAAATAATAATGCTTTCAAGGGATCGACCGCGCCATATCTCAGCAGCGGTTTCACGAAAGGCCGGCACCATCCAGTCACTGGGTCGCAAATGCGCAGTCGACCCCAGCTGGGCGGCCTCCTGGCCCTTTATGGGTGCAAAAGTGCCGATGCGGCCCTGCCGTTGAAGATTTAACAGACGCTCATCGAATCTGCGCGCCAGCAGCATGGTCCGATGGATTTGCAAAAGCGTATCGTCGGAAATATCGGGTTCAAGATCCTTGTCCAGGTTGCCCTTTTCATCCAGGATAGACATACTGTCGACTTTTTCGGATAGGGTTATTTGTTTTCGCGGCATTGCGCCTCTCCTTTTATATATCGCATGGGAATCGGAACACTTATCTGTTCAACATTTTTGCTTTACGTCTACGACCATAATTATCAGGCTAATAATGCGGCGGATTTGGGCTTAGTCAAGCGTCGATCGTCATAAGCCACTAAAACTATTTTACTTTATAAGATAGCGCCATAGATTTTAACGGCAGCATTTGTAAAAATGTAAACGTCATACCCAAAACCAAAAGAAGCAAACGGGTCAAAAATTATTTCCTGGAATAATTCAATACGCTAATACTGTCTGTGATGTGAGGCTTTTCATTACATCCGAGAAGATGATTGAAAGGAATATTTGACTGCAACGGCCGGGGAAACAGGCTCTATCCGGCTATCGAAAAAGAGCCAGATTGAGCCATCTGCAAGCGGGTCAGAGAAACATTTCGGCTGGTGTAAGGTGTTTGTCAATGTCCAGTGGGAGGCGAAATTGCGACAAATTGGATTAAAAAGTCAACGGCACGGCTATTCTACGATTTCAAGGATGGTGCGTTTGTTTTCCTTGGCCGATGCGGCGCCTAAAATCGTGCGAATCGACTTGGCCGTGCGTCCCTGTTTACCGATAATTTTGCCCAGGTCCTCTTTGGCCACTTTCAATTCTAAAACCGTCGCCTGGCTACCCTGGAGTGCGGTAACGGTAACCTCCTCAGGCTTGTCGACCAGCGCTTCCGCAATTAGTTGGATCAGATCTTTCATTTCCATAAGCCCCTCCAATGCCTGTGCAACATGAAAGTCAAAATAAATTCAGCATCCAATTCATCCAACCGACGCACAGTTTAAATTGCAAACTTTAGAAAACTGCTTGATTAGTGCATTGAAATAAGGGTAACCATCCGTCAACGACGGTAGAATAAGGTTTGGCTTATATTTGAAAACGGAAACGGTTTTAGGATCTGATTGCAGAGAAGTTATCCCCATTGTCTCAATACTATTTTAAATCGCTTTTGTAAATTATAAATTTGCCCAACTTGTCTTTTTGCTGTTTGTGTCTATACTGTCTAGTCAAATTCAACAGCGGATGTGTGGGATTAAATTTATTTCCCCTTCCCGTCATCTGGGTCATCGCTTAAAGGAGCCATCATGGATTTTACGATTCCGGAAGCGCTTTCAAGGGACACAGTGGGATTTAAGCAATTTCTGAAAGACCGAGTCCAATCAAAGTTGCCTGAATGGTATCAGCGCCAGGAAATACCGGCTGATTTTTTCCGCGAAATGGGTAAAGGCCAATGGTACGGAATTACGTCAAAGTCGAACGAATTGATCAAAGGCAGCGCCTTAAGAGAGGCATTGATTGCCGAGGAATTGGCCAAGGTCTCACCGGGTTTGGCTGTGGCGGCATTGGTCCAGATCGACCTGGGTCTAATCGCGCTGCATCTGTATGGCTCGGATGATCTGAAGTCACGCTATGGACAATCCGCTGCAAAAGGCGAAACATTGATGTGCGTCGGCAATACCGAACGCATGGCCGGCAGCGACTCAGCCGGTATCGAAATGACCGCCCGCAAAGTCAAGGACGGCTGGCTGCTCAACGGCACCAAGGCTTATGTGACCAACGGTTTCATCAGCGACCTGGCGGTAATAACAGCGGTCTCAAATCCCCGGGCTTCAAGAAACAATCGAATATCCATGTATCTGGTAAATCTGGATGCCGAGGGTATTCAGAGAAAAAAACTCAACAAGCAGGTCTGGATTCCTTCAGATTTGACCCGCCTGCAATTCAATAATGTATTTGTCCCGGCAGACCACCTCATGGGCCCTCAGGGCCAGGGGCTTCAGCAGATTTTGACCGTATTCACCTACAGCCGGGTTCCCATTGCCGCCATGACGCTGGGAACCGCCGTCGGTGCCTTTGAACTTGCCCTGGCACACGCTAAAAAGCGCAAGGTTTTTGGCCAGTCCATCACGGAATTTCAAGCAAAAGGATTTGAAGCTGCTGATTTTTATGCAAAAATTGAAGCAGCGCGGTTGATGCTCTGGAAGGCCTGCTGGAAGATGGACTGCAATGAAGCGTTCAGGCAGGAATCATCTCTGGCTAAATACCTGGCAGTGGAGGTCACCCGCAATGTTACCACCTGGGCCGCAGATATTTTTGGCGCCGCTTCCGTCATCAGGGAACACCCCATTCATAAATTTCCCATGGATGCGTGGGCATCCGCTTTGGGTGAAGGCACCCAGGATGTTCAAAAGCTGGTCAT
>JAHEIW010000088.1:0-4252 GCA_024639185.1 Deltaproteobacteria bacterium
GGTCTGAACCTGGCCTTGCCGGATTGCACCACTGCCGTTTCAATATCGACGCCGCTGCGTACCGCCCGATTAATAAAATCAATTAAAATCAGCGAATCGTTAACCACAATTCCGGAAAGTGCCACGATGCCAAAAAGACTGACGATGGTGAATTCCTTGCCCATGACCAGATGACCGAAGACGGCGCCGATCAGGCCGAAGGGAATTGCCATCATGATAATCACCGGCTGAACGTAGGATCGGAACTGGCTGGCCAGCAATAGAAAAATACCCATCATGGCCAGTAGATATCCGGACTTCATGCTATCAACAGACTCGCCGGTACGCTTAGCTTGCCCTTCCAGATCATAGCTAACGCCCGGATAACGCTCCACCAGCTGCGGTAAAAAATTAGCTTTCAGGTCAGCCACAATCTGGCTGGCGTTGGCTGTGGTTTCATCAATATCGGATATAACCGTTACGGTTCTTTTACGATCCACCCGATTAATAATTGAATATGCCCGGCCATCAGCGATATCAGCCACCTCTTCGATGGGAATTTCGCGGCCGTCATACGTGCGAATGCGCATTTCGTCAAATCCGGAGAGGCTGCTGCGTTGCTGATCCGCATAGCGGACCATCACCTTGACATCATCACGGCCGCGCTGAATGCGCAGGGCTTCTTCTCCGTAAAAAGCCTGGCGAACCTGACGGGCAAGCCCCCGCATGGTCACCCCGATGGAACGGGCACCCGGTTTAACCCGCAGCTTTTTTTCCAGCTTGCCGGGTCTAAAATTATCGGAAATGTCATAGGTGCCGGGGTAAGTCTCGATCTCGTTTTTGAGCTCATCGGCCGCCTGGCTGAGCTGTTCAAAATCATTGCCGCTCAATTGAATTTCGATGGCATTTCCGGCCGGTCCTCCTTCCAGTGTAAAAAACGCCAGCCGATCAATACCCGGCAATTCGCCGACCTGACTGCGCCAACGGTTCAGAATTTTACTCGTTGATACACCCGGGCGTTGTCCGGAAGTCACCAACTCCACCCACACTTCCCCGACATGGCTGCCGATTTGGGCAGGTTTCCAATCGCGACGAGGGATCAGCCCCACCAGGGCAAAGGTGTTTTGAACCAGATTACCGTTTTCTTCTGAGAACTCGTCAAATGCGGTATTCAAATCAAATGCGTTTTTTTCTAGATGCTGAACGGCTGTTTCGGTTAGGCTGACCGGAGTGCCCAGCGGGTAATTGATTTCGGCGATCAGCCAATCGCTTTCGCCTTTGGGGAAAAAAACAAATGGTACATATCCGCCGGCCACGATACCCAGGCTGATAATTAAAACACCGATGCCGATGGAAAAGGTAAAAAATCGATTCTTGACCACGTAATGTATGGCCGGCGTATAAATTTTGTTTATCGTATATTGCAGCAGTCCCTCGATGCGCTTTCGCAAACGCTCGAGCCACGAATTCACTTTAGCCTTTTTTTTCTCGGATTGCTTTAAGGCATGATGCAGATGGGCGGGCAAAATGATCAAGGCTTCGCCCAGAGATACGATTAAAATGATAATAACGGCCATGGGCATTACAGCGATGAATTTGCCCATGATGCCGGCGATAAACATCAGCGGCATAAAAGCAACCACTGTCGTCGAAACTGCCATGACGACGGGTCCACCGACCTCCTTTAGGCCGTCGACCACTGCCGCTGAGGGCGATTTGCCCCGATGATAATGGGTAAAGATATTTTCACCCACAATAATGGCATCGTCTACAAGGATACCCAGGGTCATTATGAACGCAAACAGAGAGATCATATTTATGGTTTGACCAAATGCGTTAAGCACCAGGAAGGCGGCCATAAACGATATGGGGATCCCGATGGCAACCCAGAATGCCAGGCGGAAATTTAAAAACAGGGCTAAGGCAATAAACACCAGTGTAATCCCCTGAAATCCGTTGCGCAGCATCAAGTCGATACGGTCCCGCACCAGTATTGACAGATCGCCCCAGATGGCCAGATCGATATCCGGGGTTATCTTATGATTATGGGCAGTGACGTAATTTCGGGCGATGTTGGCAATTTCGATGATATCCTGTTCACTGGTCCGGCTTATCTGGACGACAGCGGCTCGTTTGCCGTTAAAGCGCGCTTTTATGTCTATATCTGCAAATCCATCAATAAGGGTGGCAACCTGACCCAGCCGCACCACGGTTCCATCCGCTAAGGTAATCAAAGGGAGGGCTTCAAATTCTTTGCCGGTATACAGCTGGCCTTTGGATCTGACCAGAATTTCGCCCTGAGCGGTCTTTATCTTACCACCCGGCAGGTCGATACTGCCGGCCCGCACGGCGCTGACCACCTGATCAAAGGTAAGCCCATAGCGGCGCAGATTATCTTCGGACACCTCAACTGCGATCTCATAATCTCGAACACCCACAAGTTCGATCTGAGTGATCACTTCGGGCTGCTTGAATTTAAAGGCTGACAGAAAACTCCGTTCCGTTTTGGATTCAATCTGCGAAACAATGCGCGCATCCAGCAGATCGTCACGGATTTTTTCAGCCGCCTGCCGCAGATTTCTTTCACCAACGTCCCCATAAGCGGCAATGTAGATGGTCGGATCCCGTCTGATGATTTCAAGAACGAGCGGCTCTTCGGCTTCCTCGGGAAATGTATCGATACGATCGACTTCCGCTTTAATCTCATCCAGCACTTTTTGGATATCCGTGCCGGATTCGAGTTCCACCAGCACTTCTCCGTTCCCCTCGCGCGCGGTGGATATCATGCGATCAATGCCCTCGATGCCTTCGATCTGCTCTTCAATTTTGATACAGATGCCTTCTTCCACCTCTTCCGGGCTGGATCCCGGGTAAACCACGTTGACCACAATCATATCCAGCGCAAACTGCGGGAACATTTCCCGGCGCATCTTCATCACCGTCACCAGCCCGGCCACGATGATAAAGACCATGACCAGATTAACCGTCACGTGATTTTTTAAGGACCACTCACCTAGTTTCTTCATTTTTCTCAGATGTCAGAGGACAGAGGACAGAAGTCAGAGGCCAAGCTGCAGAAGCTATAAGTTGCCGCCTCTTTCTTTCTGTCATCTGACTTCTGTTTTCTGTCAACTGTTACCATTAGAGCGTTTGCCAATTGTTGATCAAACTGTAAAGCATTGCATTTACTTCATCATATTTAATATCCAAGCTGTCATGTTCGTTTTGGTCGATATAGTCGCATCCAAGTGAAAAATCTAACCAACCCCTGGTCTCTTCAGAGGAACCCATGGCATCGTTCAAGTGTCTGATAAATAGATTTTCATATCTTCTTTTAGCAAATCCTTCGCGAATGTTAATTGGAACAGATCGAGATGATCTTCGAATTTGATCCGTTAGCGAATATTTCTCTTCCTTAGGAAATTTCTTCGTAAGTTCAAATACTTTCATTGCCAGCTCAAATGCGAGCCGGTACACTTCAAGATCCCTTACGCTTTTAATGCTCATCTAACCTCTATTTTCTGTCCTCTGTGCTCTGTGCTCTGTCCTCTGTTTGTATCCTGAGCAGCATACCGTCCGTAGCAGCCGATAGAGGGGTTTTTATAATGCGATCACCATCTGACAGCCCCTGGCTGACAATGACGGAATCTTTAAAGGTTCGCAGGATATCAACAGACTTTATTTTAAGGTGATCGTCTTCAAACGTATAAACCATATTTCCCTGATAAACCAGGTGCCGCGGAAGCACAAATGCATGCTTCACTTCCTTGCCTTTAATCTTAACGGTCACAAACATGCCGGGTCTCAGTCGCAGTGAGCTCCTGTTTTCGCCGGATTTTGGTGTCTCGTCAACTTCGATTATCATCGGCAGTGTTCGGGTTTTGTCATCCATCTCAGCTTTAACCCGGGTGACATGGCCGTTCCAGATCATCCGGGCACCTTGATTTTCAAAGATGACGTCGGCCGCAACGCGGGCATCTCCGTTCAGCTGGGCCGGCAGCCATTTAAGATCCCTGACCGGAATCCGAACCTCAATATCCATCTCGCCGCTGCTGTAAATTCTACCCATACCCTGCCCGATGGTCACATGCTGCCCGACTTCAATCGTTTTTGCCAGAACCCAGCCATCAAAGGGTGCCACAATAGCGGATCTTTCCAGATCCAGTTTGGCGGTCTCAAACATCACCCTGGCCATGTCCCGCTGGGCCAGCAACTGTTCTTTTTGAGGCCCTGTCAGGGCCAGCTGGTTTTCGAGGGCCTGCAGGCGCTCCAG
>JAHEIW010000088.1:4352-15383 GCA_024639185.1 Deltaproteobacteria bacterium
TTTCCAGATCCAGTTTGGCGGTCTCAAACATCACCCTGGCCATGTCCCGCTGGGCCAGCAACTGTTCTTTTTGAGGCCCTGTCAGGGCCAGCTGGTTTTCGAGGGCCTGCAGGCGCTCCAGACTGGCCAGGTATTGCTGCTCGCTTTTGTCCAGGGTTGACTGGGCAATGACTTTTCGATCGATTAATTTCTTCAATCTGAAATATTCCTTTTTTGCAAGCGACACATCAGACTTTGCGATTTTTATGCGTGCCAGCAGGTTTAGGATCTCCTGCTCAAGGCGTTTGATCTCTGCCTGGGCCTGTTTTATCTGAACTTCGGTGCGCTGCACGTTCAGATCGTAGGTGCGTGGATCAATCTGGATCAGCCGGATACCGCGGGTTACAAAATTGCCTTCTTCAAAAACCGGCGCCGTATCTACAATCTGACCACGGACCTCGGCCACCAGCAACAGTTCTTCACGTGGTTTAACGGTACCGTATGCCTCGATAACCATTTGCACCTTTTCGGCCCTTGCCGCAAATACTTCGACCAGGCGCCCTGTTTCTTCGACAACACGTCGCTCGGCCTTGGGCCGCAGAATGACCAGTACCGCCGCAATGAGAATTGCGGCCAGTATAACTGCAAACACCCGAACTGTTTTAAAGATGGCCCCTTTTTTCATAGCCACAGCCTTCCATTGAAAGAACAGCTTGATAATTACGCAAACGGTTGCAGAGTTTTAACGTCATGCCCGCGCCAGCTCCGGCCCCGTGCAAACGGAGGCGGGCATCCCTCATCTTTGGCAAAGCATTTCCGCGTTCCCGCTGCCCGCCTGCGCGGGGACAAGCTTTGCGGGAATAACAGACTTGGCATGCAAAAACTACCCGAAACCTTAAATAATGTAAACCGACTGATAAAGTACAATAGTTAATCTGAAGTTAACTCGCAACCCGTCCGCTTTTTACGATGACTCATTATATACTCTAATTTTATGTGTGAAACAATTAAAATTCATATGACAGACGCATGAAAACAATAGCCGCCTGGCGATACCATTCACACAGACGGCTACATAAAGACTCCTTAAATTTTGAAAGTAATCATTTACCTTCCTGGATCTTTTCAGTCAGTACCGGTACAAAATCAAGAAGGTCTTCGACAACCCCGACATCGGCGATCTGAAAAATGGGTGCCTTAAGATTTTTATTCACAGCGATAATATAGGGATTCCCTTTTATACCGCCCATGTGTTGAAAAGAACCGCTGATGCCCAGCGCCATGTAGACTTTAGGTTTGACCGTTTGTCCCGAAGTCCCGACCTGACGAGGCTTTTCAAGCCATTTGGCATCAACAATCGGCCGGGAGCATGACACGACCCCCCCCACGGCTTCGGCCAGTTCTTCGGCAATCTCAATATTATCCTGATCTTCGATGCCGCGGCCGACCGATACCAGAATGTCTTCTTTGGTAATGTCGACGTCGCCGGCTTCGGCTTCAACAACTTCCAAAAACCGCCGGCCAACTGATAAATCGCCGATCTTTGATGATTTATCAACCACCTGGCCACCGGCGGATCGGCTTTCATCCGGTTGAAATATCCCTGGACGAACGTTGATAACAGCACCGGCGGAGATATCGGCCATCAAATGGGTGCTGACCTGCCCGCTGTACTCCTGACGTATCACTTTAAGGTTGTTGCCGTCCAAACCTTCGAAACCGGCGGCATCAGATACAAATACCGAATTCAGTTTGATCGAAAGGCCAGGCGCAAGATCCATACCGAAGGTATCATGCGGAAAGAGCACAACGGCATCTGCCGGTAAAACCGCCATCAGCAGTTTCCGAATGGCTTCGGCATTCGGATAGGCCAGCGCTTCATGGTCAAATTTCCATACCTCCCCAAAAGAGGCCGCCAGATCATTGCAAACGCCATCCAGGTCGGTGCCCGAGCCGGTTACAATTGCAGTTGGTGATGTGTCCGGGAAAATATTGCGGGCGGCTGAAACCAGTTCCAAAGCTGTGTCATCGGCAACCCCATTTTTATGTACAATATATGCGAAAACCTGTGCGGCCATTATTTTATTCCTCCTTTGGCTTTTAAAAGGTCAATCAACTTTTCAGCAATCTCCTCGTCACTGCCTTCAAGAATTTCAGCGCCCTCGCCAAACTCGGGAACGAAGTAATCCACCCGCTTGACCCCGGCAGCGGATTGACCCACATTGGACGCATCAAGACCCAGATCAGCGGCACCCCAGATCGGGATATCCACCGAGGCGACCTTGCGAATACCGCGAATACCCACATAACGGGGCTCGTTGATACCCGTCTGAATGGACAATACGCAGGGCAGCCCGATTTCGTTCAGTTCCTGATTGCCGCCTTCGATTTCCCGGCCAACCTTAAGCTGGCTGTCGCTTACAACTTCAATCGAATTGACGACTGAGGCATAGGGCAAGTCCAGCATGGCCGCCAACATGCCGCCGATCTGACCGGCACCATCATCGGCCTGTGCGCCGGTCAAAATCAGGTCATACGATCCTTTTTCGGCCACCGTCTTCAAAATGGCAGCCACACCTTTTCCGTCTGATCCCTCAAAGGCATCGTCGGATACCAGAATTCCATTATTGGCACCCATGGCCATCTCTCTGCGGACAATTTCTTCTGAATCCTCGTCCCCCAGGGAAACCACCGTCACAGCACCGCCAACTTTATCAACAATTTGGATGGCTTCTTCGACTGCATAATTGTCCCACTCGTTGACCGAATAGACCAGGTCATCGCGCTCGATGTCCGATCCGTCCCGGTTGACTTCGATTTCATTTTCCGCAGTGTCCGGAACCCTTTTCACACAAACCAAAATTTCCATACTATTCCTCCGGAGTTGCTAAATAGTTATTGGTTATTTGTTATTCGTTATTGGTTGACAGAAACCAGATGTTGCGCAATGAGTTCAGTAAGGTCCATTGCTTCCATCTGCCCTTCCAGGCCGCTGACTTTGATGGCGTCTTCTATATTCACCAGGCAAAACGGGCAGGCGGTCACAATCACATTAGCGCCTGATTTTTGGGCCATTTCCACCCGCAGTACACCCATACGCTGTTCTTCCTCGGGCTCGTAAAAAAGCATCAGTCCGCCACCGCCGCAGCAGAAAGATCGATCCCGGCAGTTGCCGGTCATTTCAACCCGCTTGATCCCCGGAATCGAATCGATGGCCTGCCGGGGGTCATCGTAAACATCGTTGTGGCGGCCCAAATAGCAGGCATCGTGATACACATAAATTTTAGCGGGATCCTCAACCGCTTTGAGCTGAATTTTACCGGATTGAACCTGACGCACGATCGTCTGGCTGATATGTTCCACCGGCGGCAGCTCGGCATAGTCTTTTTTGAGGGCATTGAAGGCATGCGGATCAGCGGTTACAATGTGTTCCACACCCGAATTCAGGATAGCCTCAGCATTTTGATCCCGTAAGTCCTGATACAGCATTTCTTCACCGAAACGCCTGGCTTCATGCCCGCTATCTTTTTCGGCTTTGCCGAGAATACCGAAATCAATTTCAGCCGCATCCAGAATTTGCGCGGTGCAGCGTGCGATTTCCTGCATGCGGTCGTCAAATGAGGAAATGCTGTCCACAAAGTAAAGGGTGTCGGCCGCAGCTCCCTTTTCAAGAATTTTGACATCGTTTCCTTCAGCAAGCGCCTTGCTCCAGTCGGCGCGCTTTCTTTCCATCTTTCCCCAGGGATTGCCGCGTTTTTCAAGTGAGCCCAACGGCTTTTGCAGAGATTGGGGCACCAGACCGTCATCAACCATGCCGCGGCGCAAATCCACCATTTTATCGATATATTCGATCCCCAGGGGGCATTCCTGCTCGCAGGCCCCGCAGGTGGTGCATGACCAGATTTCATCCTCATCATAAATATCACCGATCAATGGCTTGGCCTCTGCGCCGTTGCCCCCGGTCAGGGGATAATGCTGAAAAGCATAATCGCGTCCTTTAATGGAAATGAAACGCGGTGAGAGCGGGCGCCCGACGGCGTTGGCCGGGCAGCGATCGGAACAGCGGCCGCAATCGGCGCAGGAATAAAAATCGAGCATGTGTTTCCAGGTAAAATCCTCAAAGACCTTGACGCCAAACGAATCCAGATCATCCAGCTGCTCATCGGAGATCCTGTAGCGCACCGGCTTGACATTGCCTTTTTCGACCCGCATGAAAAACACATTGAAAATAGAGGTGATCACGTGGAAATGCTTGCCCAGGGGCAAAAAACACAGGAAAAAGAAAAAGGTCAGATCATGAATAAAATAGCTGATCAGATGCGTATTTTGCAGTGCCGTTTGAGAAGAGCTGCTGAGCATATGGCTGAAAAACCAGGCCAGGCTTAACGGTGCCGGAAATGCGGCATGCAGGCCCTTCTGGGTCTCAGCGGCCACCAGGCTGGCTTCAAATAAGCTTTCGGTGATGATCAGGGTTGAAATCAAACCCAGGACAAAAATGGCCTCAGCGGTATGATCTTTTCCATATCGCGGCGGGACCGCATAGCGCGCGGGCTTAAAAATGCCCCTGCGCACAGCAGCAACTGCGCAGGCGATCAAAATCCAGGTGGCAGCATAATCTTTTAAAACGTTGTAAACCTGGCCGAAAATCCCGCTGAATCCGGGCAAAACATAATTTTCTGAAAAACCCAGTATCACCAGCTGGGTGGAACGGGCGCCAAGAATAATAAACCCGGCAAAAATAAAAATATGAATGATTCCGGCTAGCAAATAGCGGGGCTGGCGCCACTGGGCCAGCCAGATTTTAAGCGTCAGGCCTATCCGTTGCCCGATGCAGCCAAAGCGCTCATCCGGCGCTGCTTTGACCAGCGGCTGGATCCGGCGAAACATAATGTAAGCAAAAATGGCGACACCAACAAGCGGGATGAAGATGGAAAAAATTATCGTTGGGATACCAGCCACGGTTGCAGCCGCCGGCGAAATCAGTACGGATTCCATTATTTCGGTTTTCCTATTTTTTATATCTTAAGCGATAACATATACTTATACTCTACCAGGCGTAGATGACAGTATTTAAACCAAAGGAGCATGCATATCAAAAATTTCAGCTTCGGGCAACAGCCCTCTGCAGGTTCAGAGGTTCAGCGTTCAAGGGTTAAAAGGTTGAAAAACAAAAGACAGATGGCCGTGGCCGGAAAACGGAACGCATGAACCTCGGAACCCTGAACCCAGAACCCTGAACCTGTTATTATTTGCCCCCAAAAGCATCCTCGGAGATATCTATAGCGGCCGTGTCGGCTGCGAGGATCACATTCATTTTCCCGGTGCTGACCGGCAAAATGGAATGCACGAAAAACTCGGCACTTTTGATCTGGCCTTCGTAAAAGGCAACATCCTTTTTACGGGCGCCGTTTTCCAGTTGTTGTGCACCCAGGGTGGCACGCCATAACAGCAGCCAGGCAAAAACCACATCACCGCATACCTCCATAAAAGAATACGCTTGCGCAAAAGCACTCATACGGGTATCCATTGACATTGCCGCCTGACCGATGTGTAACATCACCTCCCCCAGCTTGTTGACCGCAGCCTCAACTTTTGCGGCTGTACCTTCCAGCCTTGAAATGGCTTTGGCTGCAGCCAGCGTTTGCTGGATTTCGCCCAGCAGGTCCATAACCGGCTTACCCTCATTCAGGCCCAGCTTGCGGGCCAGAAGGTCCATGGATTGAATACCATTGGTGCCTTCGTAAATCTGTGTAATCCGGCAATCCCGCAAAAGTTGTTCCATGGGATATTCTTTGATGTAACCATAGCCCCCGTAAACCTGAACGCCCAAACTGCAGACCTCAAAGGCTTTGTCGGTGACATATCCTTTGGCAATGGGGATCAGCAGATCGATCAAGCCCTGGTATCTGGCCTTATCCGCCTCTTGGGTGCTGAGCCGGGATTTGTCCCCGCAATTACCAATATAATATAGCAGGCTGCGCATGCCTTCGACATAGGTTTTCATGGTCATGAGCATGCGCCGGATATCCGGATGCTCGATGATGGGCACCGATGGGGCATCGTCTTCCTGAGCTTTTAGAAGATGGCGTCCCTGTACCCGCTCGCGAGCATAATTGACGGCATACATGTAGGCCGAGCTGGCACAGGCCAGGCCCTGGAGCCCGACCAGTAGCCGGGCCTCGTTCATCATCTGAAACATGGCCCGCATGCCTTTATTTTCCTCACCCAGCAGGGTTCCGCGACAATTGCCTTTGCTGCCCAAAGACAGCGAAGCAGTCGAATTGCCGTGAATGCCCATTTTTTCCTCGATGCCGGTACAGATCACATCGTTTGGCTCGCCCAGGCTGCCGTCGTCATTCACCCGGATCTTGGGGACCAGAAACAGGGAAATTCCCCTGGTGCCTTCCGGCGCCCCTTCAATACGGGCCAGCACCGGGTGGATGATGTTTTCCGCCATATCGTGTTCGCCAGAGGATATAAAGATTTTGTTGCCCGTAATCGAATAGGTGCCATCGTCATTTTTGACCGCGGTGGCGGTCAGAGCGCCCACATCGGAACCGGCTTCGGGTTCGGTCAACAGCATCGTGCCGGTCCATTCTCCGGTAAACATCTTCTTTAAGTAGAGCTTTTTTTGTTTGGCCGTACCAAATGTCTGAACCAGCCGGCCGGCCCCGTGGGTTAGACCGGGATACATCATAAAAGCAAAATTGGCGCCGATAAAAAGGTCATTGGCAGCCAGAGACAGCGTTGCCGGCATGCCCTGCCCGCCCCATTCGGGGTCATCGGAAAGCGCAACCCATTCACCCTCTTTAAAGAGCTCCCAGGCCTTATGAAAAGACGCCGGGACGGTCACACGACCATTGTCAAAGCGAGCGCCTTCACGGTCACCTTCGGTCTGGATCGGTAAAAGTTCCTTGATCGCCAGATTACGGGCTTCGGAAATGATCAAATCAATAGTTTTTTTATTAAATTCCGCATATTGTTCATGCTCGCTCAGGGTTTCCACCTGGAGCTGTTCATGCAGAACAAAATCAATATCGCGACGATCTGCTATGGTTTGTGCCATTATTTATCTCCTTGTTTACATTTTTTCATCGGCAAACGATGTGATCCGATGCGATCTAATCAATGGTTTTATCCCTTTGTTCGATTCCTTTTATAAACAGTTCGACCAGCGGATCGGCCATTGAGACCAGATCATAGTCTTCTTCAGCGTGCAGCCAGGTATTAATGACTTCATCCACTGCACCGATGATAAAGCGTTTGACCAACCCGACGTAAAGGTCTTTGCGAATTGATCCTTCCTGTTGCCCCTGTTCGATGATCTCAGAGATGAGATCCCGATACATCTGGGACATTTCTCTGATTTGCGCTTCAGCCAGGCGGCTGTTCTGATGGGTTTCAACCTGATAGACAATCGCCATTTCCCGGTTGAGTTGAAATTCTTCCAAATGCCTGCGGACGAGATAACGCAGTTTATTCGGACAGGTATCCGCCCGGTCTACTTCTGTGCGGAAAGAGCCAAAGACCTCTTTGGTTTTATAGTTAAAAAACTGGACCAGGATATCGTTTTTATTTTTAAAATACAGATAGATTGTGCCGTCAGCCACACCGGCTTTTTTGGCGATTTGGGCCACAGTTGACTGATGAAATCCCTGTCGCGCAAATACCTTTATGGCTGCCTCCAGAATCTGATGATATTTATTATTTTTTTCGACCCGATTTGTGGCTGATTTCACCATACTGTCCTTTCATAAATAATGAATGAATACTCATTCATTTTTATCAGAGGATGAGGCCCCCTGTCAAGCCCAAAGTCAAAAAATATTATACGCTTTTTTTGTATTAATTACAGAATACTAATGAAATAATTGGATAAATAATCAGATTGGATATTGTTACTTTAAGGAATAAATAAGAAATGAGTACATATTCAGATCGTTGCTGATTTCAAATTTTCTTTTGAAAACCATCGGAGCCAGGAAATTACGATTTGTGCGGGATGAATTGGAGGACCTCCTCCCAATAATTAGAACCCATCTCAAAAATGCATCTAACGCCCATAAGCTTTGTTGTCCAGGATAAATGGATTACACATCTATTTTTTTAACACTAAGGTGTGCATAAAACCGATTCAAAGTACTCGAATACTAACGTGTATACTCCGTTTTTGAATCGGTTTACGTCGCGCCCCTGAGCGTGATCTACTATTTTTGAGATGGGTTCTGTATAACTCGGCCAATAGATACAATCATAGAATAGCGACCTTTTTTCATGATCGTATCACGAATGACACACTAAAAGAATGTCCCCTGGGTTTTCAGAATCTGACCCCCTTCAGATATATTGCGGTTAGCCCTCCGCCTTTTTCTCAAGCTCATCCAGTTTTTCAGGCTCGGAAACGGCAATATCCACAAGGGCCTTGGGGATGGAGCTCTGCTCGCACATCACTCTGATTTCTTTTTCCTGATCGCTGAATTCCATGATTTCGCGGATGGCCTCGATGTGATCGATCATCTCATCGGAGGGGATGTCGTCCAGTGCAGGCCCTGCAGCCGCCGCCTTTTTCTGTGCGGCGGCCTCTGCTTCCAGTCTTTGCTTTTCCTTTAGCTCTTCCTCCATCGCCTTTTTGACGGCATCAATTGCGTCCTGGTCAACCTGGGCCATCTCGATGATCAATGCTTCGGAAACGTCATTATCAAAAAGGTGCTTGACTCTTTCTTCATTGGACTTGCCCTCTACCGCTTCGAGTAATTTGGCGACTCTGTCCCTCTCGGCACGTTCCTTTTCAATATCGGCATTGACTTGTTGCAGCTTTTCGTCGGTAATTTCCAATGCGCCGGTGATCACTTCCGGTGACACTTCCTCCTCGATAAGCATCCGGATACCTTGATCGTCGGGCATGTCTTTGGCCTTGGCAATCAGCAGACCCAGTTTGGTCTGCTCGACAATCTGGATGACATCGGCCCTGCGCTCGGATTTTTTGAGCCCCGGCCAAGTCTTTGCGATATCATTGATAATTTTATCCGTTGCAGCGTAAGGGTCAGACACATTCTCCAGCGTCAACGCCTCGATCGCAGTGCTGAGGTCCTGCATGAAAGGCCTTCCCACTTTGCTGGCTTCATTCATTGCCCATCGCAATTGAAGCATATTCCCCCCATGCTGCGAAACATTGTACCCGGCATTATCCAATTCACCCGCAAGCCGTTGAATCGATGCTTCCAGATTGCCCGCCGAGAAGTCTTCCGAATCAAGCCCTTGGATATTCTCCTCGATTAACAACCAGAGAGGCTTTTTTTCTGTCGCGTCGCTTGTCGTCATTTTCAAATCTCCTTATTTAATCGTAATTATCGAACATAAAAGCACAGATCGAATCCCACCAAAACCGTATCTTTGGTTCCCCGTGGGAAAAATAACTTGAACGGAACCGGCTAAACCAGGCAAAAAACTATAAAGAAGCACTCGAAATGAGTCAAGCAAAAAGACACCAATCATTAAATGAAGCGGTCAGTCGACCAGCACTCCTGGCTAACCTTAAACGGCCGCCAATGAAAGACTTCATTGGCATGATTTTGGCTTAGAGTCTTTGGCCCAATCGTAAGACAACTTGTCAGAGCAGGTTTTATAAAGGTTATATTAATCTACGCTGAATTGGGGAGCAGATTGTCACAAATATACATGCATATCTCGAACTGAGTCCAATGTGACCCTTGTCCTGCCTTGTTTGGATATACAAAAAATATAGCAACAACCGTTTAAAATTCATAAAGCCCCTATTTCGGATGCTCTTCAGAGGTATCGCAACTTTTTTGGTTCGAAGATATTTTTGTTTCCCAGAAGATATATGCAACTGATTACGATTGTTCCTTTATAGCCGCTATAAAATTCAGCTGAAGTGTAGGTTTCGTATGGCGAATTTACAACCTTGGAAGCCATTTTGAAAGCGTTTATCTGTTCCAGATATATGGCAGAAATCGAAAGTTTCGCCTCTTAAATATAATGCGCAATATATGGACATTCCAAAGAAAAGGCAGGGCCAAATGACCCTGCCAGGATTTTATGAAAATTTTGGATGATTGATGATTATGGTATAAATCTTAAATTACCCGTCTCACCAATTTAGCCAAAAACTGCCTTGAAGATGGCCGATTCAATTACCGGAGATGGTTTCCACCTGTATCAGTTTAAAGAAGTCCCCCAGGATTGGTGGAAAATGGGTTGTAAAAGGCAACTTAGGAATCCCTGATACCATTTTATCCCCAGGTCTTAGCAGTTTCCACCATGGCCTGGATGTTTTCAGGAGGGCAGATATCCGGTATGATACAGCCCCCACTTACCATCAACCCCCCGTCTCGACCGGCCTTATCAATCACCTCCCGGGTTGCCTCTTTCACCTCCTCAGGGCTTCCCATAGCTAAGAGACTCGTGCTGACATTGCCCATCAGGCAGTATCGCAGCCCCAATAATTTCCGCGCCGCTTCAAAATCCACCCCTTCATCAAGACTCAGGCAATTCACTCCAGTTTCGGCAAAACTTTCGAGCCGATCAGAATTGTCACCGCATACGTGCATAATGGTTTTTATCCCGGTAGGTTTGATAAGGTTGACGAGGCGTGAGGTGAGTGGCTTTCCCCACTCTTCCCAATGTCTTTTGGAGATGGCATCCCCAGAACTGCTCGGGTCGGAGATGAAGAGGATATCTACTCCTGTGCTGATAATGGCCACCGCATATACAATGAGACTGCTGAAAGCAATTTCGCAGAGCTTGCGAAGGGATTGTGGCGCCTTGTGCAAGTCTCGCATCGCGTTCTCGGAACCCCGTAGCATGGAAACATGCCTAAATGGGGCCTGTATGTAGCCGATAACCGGAACCTCGTGTTTAAACCGATTTTTCAGTCGCCGCATTCCTTCAAGGATAAGGCTCAGCCTTTTGTTCTGATACGGATCGAATAGTTTCAAACGAGATAAATCAGTTTCGTAGTTTTGTACCGCTGGGATTTCCACTGACGGTGGGTGCCCACGGGAAATTTTGAGTACCGATCCCATGGCCTCG
>JAHEIW010000248.1 GCA_024639185.1 Deltaproteobacteria bacterium
ACCCAATAATTCATTTCCGCTTGCCCGTTTTTTTCTTATAAAACCGGCTGGCTTTGGCGCGGTTGCCGCAATCGCTCATGTTACACCAGCGCCGGCTGCAATTGCGGCTGGTATCTAAAAAAAGCCAACCACATGCCGGATCGCCGCATTTCTTAACTCTTTTCAGCTCTTTTGAAACCAGCAAATCAGCTGCTGAACGAATCAACGGACTCAAAATCCATTCCAAATTAGCCGGGTCTTCCTCTAAATCCCATTTATAGCCATGCGGGATTTTGACAATTTTGGAATTCTTCATTGTTTTTGAAAAAAATTGATTAAACGTCTCCAGATCTTTGTTTGCAGCGGCCTTGCCATCAGCGAGCGAGGAAAATATTCGATAAAGCGTCTCCCTGAGGTAAATGGCCCGTTTTAGAGCCCGGGCTTGTTTTGAACGCTGACTTTTGGATTTTTGGGTGACGCGCCGGACTGCCTGCCGGGATAGGGTGCCGACATGCTGGCTCCAGGCAATCAGATCGGTGTAGGTCTGCAAAAATTCTGTTGGCCGTTTCCTGCCGCGCCAGTTCAGGGTGTTGATAAAATCCAAACAGGGTCGTCCACCCAGAAGGCTCAGATTACCAGCGTGTTTTTTTTGGTCTGCCACCTGATTGTTCCTTAATTTAATATAACCATCAAAAAGTAGTTGACAGGTTAAAAAATAAAGATTAATAATATAACTGTCTAAAACTTAATAGAGGGTTATACGCTTGTCAAGCATTTTAATACGAAGCCGCAATTCGCACAAAGATGGAAACCCTGAAAGGAAGCTCAAAGATGTGCAATCCCCAATCAAGCAAAGCTCTGTTTAAAAATGCAGAAACGCGAGGCATTAAAAGTAAAATTGTTTCTATCGAACATGTCAGGGACCTTGAGACGGAAATCATGACGCTTCACCAAAAAGGGTTGTTGGACTCGGATCTTTACAGCGCTTATCTGGCCTCTTTTGATTTTGCCTGCCACACTAAATTTAAAGGGGCTCAATCGCTTATCGTCGCATCCATCCCGCAGCCTCAGATCAAGGTAATCTTTTTGTGGAAAAATAAATCTTACCCGGTTGTTATTCCCCCGACCTATTATTTTGCCGTCGATAATGAGGTGACCAATATCCTTAAAGTGGATCTTAAACCGCAGGGATATAAAATTCAAAAAGTCAGACTGCCCGATAAACTATTGGCGGTGCATAGCGGTCTGGCGCAGTATGGCAAAAATAACATCACGTATGTAAAAGAGATGGGAAGTTTTCATCGACCGGTCGTATTTATCTCAGATTTACCATGTGAAGCCGACAACTGGGGAAAGGCGACCGTTCTGGACAGCTGTGAAAAGTGCAATGCCTGCCTGAAGGCTTGCCCCACCGATGCCATCTCATCGAATCGTTTTCAGCTATATGCCGAGCGTTGCCTGACCTTCCACAATGAAAGCAGTAAAGCATTTCCGCAGTGGCTGTCTCCCGCCTGGCACAATAGCCTGGTGGGCTGTATGATCTGTCAGAAAGTGTGCCCGGCCAATAAAGCGGTTGTCAAATGGATCGAGGACGGTGCGACTTTCGATAATGAAGAAACGGACTTGATTTTAAAGAGGATTGCCCAGGAACATCTGCCGAAGGAAACCATCGCCAAGCTCAAAAGGCTGAATCTGTTAGAATATTATAATGTTCTACCGAGAAATTTGATGGCGCTCATCGATAAACAGCATTAACCCTTTCTATATGATAAGGGCTTTTTCCATGAGGGTTAATTGTAAGATACAAAGAAATTAGGAGTCCTTTGTAAAGTGCCCAATTTTGTTCAAGTTCAAGGAAGGCGTCCGCCTGCGGCGGATTAATCGGAGGCGGTTTATTTTATCAATAATTTTTTCGGCCGCTTTCGCAAAGACAAGTGACGAGAAAAGCACCCGGTTTAAAAAGGAACCGTCGGGGGCTTCTTGGATTTAGGAATCACCAGTCTATCTGCTAAAACAGCACGCTCTTAAATTGAAATTTTAAAAGCAGTCTCAAAATAGTAGATCACGTCCAAAGGCGCGACGCAAACCGATTAAAAAGTGGAGCATACACGCTAGTATTCGAACATTTTGAATCGGTTTGGAACAAAGCATTTGGGCGTTAGATGCATTTTTGAGATCGCTTTTTAATAGCCGAACTTACGGAGCGCCCTCGTATCCTTACGCCAATTCTTCTGCGTGCGCACGAAAAGCTTTAAAAACACTCTGGTATCCAGCATGTGCTCAATTTTTTTGCGCGATTCGATCCCAATGCGTTTGAGCTTGCTGCCGTCCTTGCCAATGATAATACCTTTTTGAGATCCGCGCTCCAGGTGAATGGTGGCTTCAATTTTAACCAGCCGACCTTTCTTTTCTTCTTTAAAAGTATCCACGGTTACCGCGGTGGCATAAGGAATCTCCTCACCGGTCAGGCGAAAAATGCTTTCGCGAATCATCTCCGCCGCGATAAAGCGTTCCGATAAATCCGTCAGCGCATCTTCGGGAAAATAGGGCGGGCCGCTTGGCAGCATATTCTGCATGGCGGTTGTCATCTGTTCAATTTGAGTGCCTTCGACCGCAGAGATGGGTATGATGACTTCAAAATAATATTCGGTTGACCATTTTTGAATTATGGCCAGCAGATCTGTTTTTTCGATTTGATCGATTTTATTGAGCGCCACGATCACGGGCCTTTCCTGTTTTTGAAGCCGCTGGGCCAGAAAATATTCAGAGGTCGGATCCGGATGGGCGGCGTCCAGAACAAAAAGGATTAAATCAGCTTCGTCTATGGCTGCCAGTGCCGTATCGACGATCCGCAGATTGAGTGTATCTCTGGCTTTAAATATGCCCGGCGTATCAATAAATACAATTTGCGCGCCCGGCCGGTGCATGACGCCCAGGATTCGATTGCGGGTGGTCTGGGGCTTTTTAGAGGTGATGGATATTTTTTCTCCGAGCAGGCGATTTAGCAGGGTAGATTTGCCGGCATTGGGCGCCCCCACGATGGCGACGTAGCCGGACTTGAAATCGTCGTATGTGTTACCGGTGCTGGACATTTTAATTCTTCATGGAGTGATGGAGTCCTGGAGTAATGGTTTAGATAACGCATCTAAAAATACGCATTTTCCTTTCACTTATCAATCCATTGTACGGGTTTTCTGGAAACAATATAAGCGCTGGTTATAAAATTGTAAATTTGAATAGAGATTACCAGTGAGGTTGATTTTAAAATTTCATCCGTCAATACCAGGTAATGATAATATTGAGCGCCAGAGGGTGTCGCGGCCGCGGCGGGATTTAGCGGAAAATAGGATCAGGTCCTTTGGGTCTATTTTAAGGGCCCTGGCAATGCTGCGGTGCTGCTGGGCCGATTTGCTTTTGGATAACTTGTCAGTTTTTGTCAAAACCACAATGGCGGCGATGGCATAGTGGTTGAGCCAGCCGAGCAGGTTTAATTCTTCCTGCTTCGGCGTGCGTCGAATATCCATAATGACCACCACTCCCCGAAGGGTTTTGCGCCCGGAAAGATAGGTTTCAATCATCGGGCCCCATCTCTTGCGGACTGACACAGGGACTTTTGCATATCCGTACCCCGGCAAATCAACGAAAACGAGCTGGCCATTGATATCAAAAAAATTAATCAGCTGGGTTCGCCCGGGCGTCGAGCTTGTCTTAACCAGGCGTTTTCGATTAACCAGGGTATTGATCAGGCTGGATTTGCCCACATTTGAACGCCCGGCAAAGGCAATCTCCGGCAGCTGTGCCGGTGGGTACTCGGCAGTTTTGGTGGCGCTTTTGATAAATTCGGCAGACTTGATCAGCATTTTAGTCGGTATTGGGAATTTGGTTCAGGTTACTGTCCAATATGTTTAGTGGCTGTTCATTAAATGCAGAGCGCAAAGGGCATAGGGCAGAGCGTAAATATGATTTACGGCAATCCGTTCTTAATGTCGACTCTATGCCCCATGCTCTATGCGCTATGCCGAGTTCGATTGTTGTAGAATCTCGAATACGCGATTCTGACAATTAGGCACGCTTTGCGAGGTACGTTTGAAGCCGATCCATGCCTTCTTCGATATTTTCCATCGAATTGGCATAGGAAAA
>JAHEIW010000249.1 GCA_024639185.1 Deltaproteobacteria bacterium
ATCTGGCCCAGGCTGCACGTCCGCACGGCTTCCATCAGCTCAGCGAAAATGTTGTCGCCGGACAGCACGACTTTTTGCAAGCGCTCCAGGGCTGCCGGGGCTTCCTTTGCGTTGCGTTTTTTAAAGTCTGCCAGCCGCGTGAGCTGTGATTGTTTTTCAGCTTCGGTGGCGCGTGCCAGTTCTACCGCCTCGCTGAGCTGCTCCCCGTCGGCATGCGGATCGCGAAAAGTATTGACGCCGATGATGGGCAAATCACCGGTGTGCTTGAGGGTCTCATAGTATATTGATTCTTCCTGGATTTTACTGCGCTGATACCCCGTTTCCATGGCCCCCAAAACGCCGCCGCGTTCGGTAATGCGGTCAAATTCCATCAACACCGCTTCTTCCACCAGGCGTGTTAACTCCTCGAAAATGAAACTGCCCTGGTTCATGTTTTCATTTTTTGTCAGGCCCCATTCGCGGTTGATAATTAATTGAATGGCCAGTGCCCGTCTGACGGACTCTGCGCTGGGGGTCGTGATCGCCTCATCAAAGGCATTGGTGTGCAGGCTGTTGCAGTTATCATAGATGGCACATAACGCCTGCAGGGTCGTGCGAATATCATTAAACTGAATATCCTGGCTGTGCAAAGAGCGCCCGGAGGTTTGAATATGATATTTGAGCATCTGTGAGCGTTCGGATCCACCGTATTTATCCCGCATGGCCACTGCCCAGATTCGTCGGGCCACCCGCCCGATCACATTGTATTCGGGGTCCAGGCCATTGGAGAAGAAAAAGGAAAGATTGGGCGCAAAACTGTCGATGGGCATCCCCCTGGAAAGGTAGTACTCCACGTAAGTGAACCCATTGGCCAGTGTCAGCGCCAGCTGCGTGATCGGGTTGGCGCCGGCTTCAGCAATATGATAGCCGGATATCGATACGGAGTAAAAGTTGCGAATATGATTTTCGATAAAATATTGCTGAATATCCCCCATCATTGTTAAAGCAAAATCAATTGAGAAGATGCAGGTGTTTTGTCCCTGGTCTTCTTTAAGGATGTCGGCCTGAACCGTACCGCGCACATGGGACAGTACGCTGGCGCGTATTTTCTGATATTGTGCATCGGAAGGTGCTTTGCCGTTTTCAGCCGTATATTTATCCACCTGCTGATCGATGGCCGTATTTAAAAACATGGCGAGAATGATGGGTGCCGGACCGTTAATGGTCATTGAAACCGAAGTGTTGGGTGCACACAAATCAAAACCGTCATAAAGCATTTTGACATCATCCAGGGTGCAGATGCTGACGCCCGAAGTGCCGACTTTGCCGTATATGTCCGGGCGAATGTCCGGGTCACAACCGTATAGAGTGACCGAGTCAAAGGCCGTCGACAGACGTTTGGCCTCATAATTGGCCGAAAGCATCTTAAAACGCTGATTGGTGCGGGCCGGATCGCCTTCGCCGGCAAACATGCGGGTGGGGTCTTCATCCACGCGTTTTAAGGGGAACACTCCGGCCGTAAAGGGAAATCGCCCCGAGATATTTTCTTCCCGTAACCAGCGAAAAATTTCACCCGGGTCCTTGAACTTTGGCAGTTCAATCTTGGGTATGCGGGTATGCGATAAGGACTCGGAAAAAAGCGGCACCCTGATCTCACGATCGCGCACCTGATAGACCAGCTCATCTGAGCTGTAGGTTGCCTTAATCTTTTCCCATTCCTCAAGCGTTTGAAGCGATTCTGGCTTAAGGGCCGTTTCGGCGGCTTTAATCTGAGCTTTAAAGGTGTCTATCAGCTGGCTGGCATCACCTTTCAAATCGCCACTGCTCAGCATATTGGCAGCTTCTTTCAGGTGCCACACGTTTCGGATGGCTTCTGCCTGGGCGTCTGTTTCACGGTGATATTCTCTGAGGTGATCTGAGACTTCACTCAAATAGCGGGTGCGTTCAGGCGGAATGATGATGGTTTTAGATGTTGATGTTCGAGTTTGAGATCGTGGCAGACTGGATTTAAGCGTTACGCCGGTTTTTACGGCGATTGCATCCATGATGGCGTGATAGAGTGCCGTCACGCCGTCATCGTTGAATTTGGATGCGATGGTTCCAAAGACCGGCATGTCTTCCGGTGATTGATCAAAGGCCTTGCGGTTGCGCTGAACTTGCTTGCGAACATCGCGCACTGCATCTTCGCCGCCCCGTTTTTCGAATTTATTGACAACCACCAGATGGGCAAAATCCAGCATGTCAATTTTTTCAAGCTGGGAGGCAGCGCCAAATTCGCTGGTCATCACATAAACAGACAGGTCCACCATGTCGACAATGCGGGAGTCGCCCTGCCCGATGCCTGCGGTTTCAGCGATGATGAGTTCATATCCGGCGGCCTGTACGGCTTCAATGGCTTCACTTAATATGTCGGGAATTTCTGTCTGGGATTTACGCGTGGCCAGCGAGCGCAAATATACCCGCGGATTGCCGATGGCATTCATGCGAATTCGATCGCCGAGCAGTGCTCCTCCGGTTTTACGCCGCGAGGGATCACAGCTGATGATGGCAATGCGAATATCTTTGCTATCATGCAGCATGCGTAAAATCAGTTCATCGGTCAAGGATGACTTGCCGGCTCCGCCGGTACCGGTTATGCCGATTACAGGTGCTTTACGCTTGCCAATTTTTTTTGCCAGCTCAGCACGCAGGGCTGCCAGATCGCCGTTTTCCTGGGCCTTGGCGTATTCAGCGGCCGATATCAGGTTGGCCACCAGCAATTTATTGTCCGGAGACAAATCATCAAATGCAAAGCCCCCTTTTTTGACCGTCGTGAAATCGATGGCTGCAACCATATGATTGATCATGCCCTGCAAGCCCAGCTGGGCGCCATCTTCGGGCGAATAAATTTTGGTAACACCATACGATTCAAGCTCTGCAATCTCATCAGGCACAATCACGCCACCACCACCGCCGAAAATTTTGATATGGGGTGCCCCTCGTTCCTTTAAAAGATCGACCATATATTTGAAAAATTCGACATGACCGCCCTGGTAACTGGATACCGCGATTCCCTGGGCATCTTCTTCGATGGCGGCGTCCACAATCTCCTGAACCGATCGATTATGTCCTAAATGAATGACTTCAACGCCGGTATCCTGCAGGATTCGGCGCATGATATTAATGGCGGCATCGTGTCCATCGAAAAGCGAGGTTGCTGTGACGACGCGGACGTAATTTTCAGGTTTGTATGCTTCAACCTCAGCTGTCATTTTACCTCCTTAAAACCGATTAAACATTGCATTTGTCATCAACAGTCAAGCGTGCGTCGAAACCAGAAGGGTGCTCATTTCTTTTCACCGGCATACATTCCCAGAATAATGCCGGTCTGCAGTTTGATATAGTCTTCAATGCTGTAATGGTGGGCCAAATACCAGCGCCGGAAAGTCCACATATGCCCTAAAACGACGATATTATGAGCGGCCAGCTCCAGATTATTTTCTTTTAAGTTCAGCAAATCGCCGGTTTTGGAGATGCGAGCCAGCGCTTTGACAAAAAGGCCCGTGATCCGCAGCTCATTTTCCAGAACGCGTTTTTGCCATTGAGACGGCAACGATTGGGTTTCCTGATAAATCAAAAGAATAAAATCGCTCATCTGGTGGCAAACCATAAAGTACTCGTGGATAATTTTCACCAGGGCATCACGCCCGCCTTTTGCCTGGGACATGGCTGCGGTAACACCCCGTTCGACTTCCGCATGAATAGCTTCACACACCATGTACAATACATCTTCTTTGGAGGCGAAATATTCGTACAATGATCCTATGGAAAACCCGGCGGCTCGCGCAATCTGCCGCGTTGTCGTTTTGTGGAAGCCCTTGTCAATAAACAGTTGAACGGCGGCATCCGCAATTTGTCGGCGGCGGCGTTTAACCAGGTCAGGGTCCTTGACCAGGGTGGGTATATCTTTTGTTCGGGGTAGATCTTGCATTATAACCTTTCGGAATCATGTTAAATTCAGATATTGACACCTGGGCATCTATCTCCTGAACGAGCGCTCAATCAATAAACTACCATGTCTCTTTTTTGCTTGTCAAGTTTTTCAAACACAGCACCTGAATATGGTATAA
>JAHEIW010000250.1 GCA_024639185.1 Deltaproteobacteria bacterium
ATTTTTATCTTTGGTTATTTTGATCAGATCCTGGGAGTGTTGATTGCCCACCGGCACGATCATGCGTCCGCCGTCTGCCAGCTGGCGGAGCAGCTTATCAGGAACCTCCGGCGCTCCTGCTGTGATTATGATGGCATCAAAAGGACTTTCATCCTGCCATCCGGTTGTGCCGTCCGAGCACCGCATCAGGATGTTATGATAATTGAGCCGATCAAGCAACTTGCGGGCCTGGATATAAAGCGCTCGGATTCTTTCAATGGTGTATACGCGGAACACAATCTCTGCTAGAACGGCCGCCTGGTATCCCGAACCGGTACCAATTTCAAGGACACGGTCATCTCTGCCAAGTTCTAATGCCTGTGTCATTTCGGCAACAATATACGGCTGGGATATGGTTTGCTGTTCACCGATGGGCAGCGGGTAATCCCCGTAAGCCTGGTCTCTTAAAGCTTCACTGACAAACAGGTGTCTGGGTACCGTGCGAAGCGCCCCCAAAACATTGGGATCATTTATTCCACGGGGCTCGAGCTGGTGATTAACCATATCGTCCCGTTGGCGTTCGTATTTGATAGCTTCCCGATTCATGCCTGCTTATCTACCAACTCATTACATCCAGGTCAAGATTATCCAATTGCGCAGTTAAGGATTTTATGTGCAACCCTTTCAGGTGCGGTTCGTTAAATGATCCTGAAATGTCCACTGGCCTCAAAAAAGACCTTGATCCTTTAGTAAAATACTAGAATAATTATAGGATCCGATAAATAAAGACACCATTTGGCTGAGAAAAGGTATGGACGGCACGCGACATCTGGTTTTTTGTATTTTGATATCGATCCTGATTCTGGCAGCAGGCACATTCGGATATATGGTGATCGAAGGCTGGCCGTTTATCGATGCCATTTATATGACGGTGATCACGATTTCAACTGTCGGCTTTAAAGAAGTCAATCAGGTCGGTGAAGCGGGTCGCATATTTACGATTATTCTCGTTTTTTGCGGGGTGGGATTTTCCCTCTATGTTGCCGCGGCTGTGGTGCAGTTTATGGTTGAAGGCCGCATCAGAATCATTATGGGGAGGCGCAGGTTGGATAAAAAAATAGATCGCTTAAAAAATCACTACATTGTTTGTGGCTATGGGCGCATCGGTCGGGTGCTCTGCCGCCATTTGAGAAAAGCAGACATCGATGTGGCTGTTATTGAAAAATCTTCTGAACGGGTTGCGGTGATGGATGAGGATGGCATCCTTTACATTGCCGATGATGCCACCGATGAAAACAACCTGCTTAAAGCCGGTATCAAGCGCGCCAGGGGGCTGGTGGCCGTTTTGGCGACCGACACAGATAACGTCTTTTTGGTGTTGACCGCCAGACAAATATCACCGGAATTGTTCATCATGGCCCGAGCCAGTCAGAGAAATGCCATAATCAAATTACGGGCTGCCGGTGCCAACATGGTGGAATCGCCCTATGTGATGGGAGCCATGAGCATGGCCAATCGAATTATCCGACCGACGGTGACTTCATTTCTGGATCAGGCTTTTGCCCAACGCCATAAGGATATCCAGATGGAAGAAATTCCGGTAAGCGCAGGTTCTGAACTGGTCAACATTGAATTGAAAGACTCCGGTATCCGGCAAAACTACAATCTCATAATTATCGCCATTAAAAAGCCCGATGGGAGCATGCAGTTTAATCCCTCTTTCGACGCGGTCATCAAGCCCGATGATACAGTCGTCGCTGTTGGCGAAGCGGCCAGTTTGCAACGGCTGGAATGGGCCTTAAACCCTCAGGCGGGTGTTTCATAAAAGGTCGTGGTGGCACGCGGCACGGCAATTGCCAGGTAGCCGGTCGCAGGCACAAGCGTTTCAACGCTTTTTTAGATTTTATAGATTACGCGGTCTTCAGTAATAATGATATCGACGTGCTTGTCGTGAGATTCAATGGGAACCTGTGGGACAATTTGAGCTTCAAGGGCGAGCGCGACTTTGCGGGTGGTGATCGCCAGATTCGGGATCAAACGGTCATAATAGCCTTCGCCGGAACCGATCCTGCCCCCTTTTTCATCCAGGGCAATTGCCGGAATAATCGCAATGTCGATCTTTTCAACCGGGACAATCTTGCAGCGCGTTTCATGAGGCTGCTGAATATTACGCGGTCCCATCTGAAGATCTTTTTTTAGATGGTCGATTTTTTTCAGGGTCATCCCAAAATTTTCCGGACTGTAAGCCGGCAGGACGACGATTTTGCCATAGTGAAACGCGCGCAGAAGGATATTTGCTGTTGGAACCTCGTATTTATTGTTGACATACATGAGCGCAATTTTCGATTCCAGAAAATTGGCAAAATCAAAGAGCCTGTCTTCGATGGCCTTTGTTTTTTCGGCGATTTCTTTAGCGGAGAGCGCGGCAATTTTCTGAGCGGTTTCTTCACGAATTTGACTTTTGGTGATTTGGATTTCTTCCATCAGACAACTCCTGCAACGAGATGTTTGTTTAGAACGGATACAAAATACAAGGCCGTGCTAATCATCAATAATCATTGACTATACGGCGCTACCATGCTAATTGCGCCAAAGTTTCATCTTTCCGCCCGTTCGTGCGGTCAGATTGTATCTATCAATCGAACCTTTGATTATAAGGAAATAAATGCTGGAAATCAAGTTTGTTAGGCAAAATTTCGAAACCGTTGAAAAAGCATTGGCGGCACGGGGTCATTCGACCGATTTGGGTGGCTTTAAATCATGTGACGATGAGCGCAGAGCCATATTACTGGAGCTTGAAGCCCTGCGGCATCAACGCAATGTGGTCTCTGACCAGATTGCAGAAATGAAGAGGGCCGGTGAAAATGCTGACGACATTGTTGCCCAAATGCGTGACGTATCCTCAAAGATAAAAGCGCTGGATAAGTCATTAGCCGAAATTCAGGAAACGCTTGAGCAAATGTTGCTGGGGATGCCCAACATCCCCCACGTCTCTGTGCCCGTGGGTAAGGATGAAACCGATAACCCGGTTGTTAACGTTGTTGGCGAACGGCCTGAGTTCGATTTCGAACCCAGGGCGCACTGGGACATCGGAACAGATCTGGGGATCCTGGATTTTGAGCGGGCGGCTAAAATTACAGGGGCGCGATTTCCACTTTATTATGGGGCCGGCGCCCGGTTGGAAAGAGCACTCATTAATTTTATGCTCGATATTCACACCCAGGTGCATGGCTATACGGAAACGCTGCCGCCTTTTATTGTCAACCGGCAGAGCATGACCCATACCGGCCAGCTGCCGAAATTTGAAGAAGATCTGTTTAAGCTGGTGGATTGGGATTACTATCTGATCCCCACTGCCGAAGTGCCGGTAACCAATATTCATCAGGACGAGATTCTGACAGAAGCGCAACTACCGATTTATTATACGGCCTATACACCCTGTTTTCGGTCTGAAGCGGGGTCCTATGGTAAAGATACGCGCGGTTTAATTCGTCAGCATCAATTCAACAAGGTTGAGCTGGTCAAATTCACGACGCCGCAAACTTCCTATGACGAACTTGAATCGCTGCGCGCCGATGCCGAAACCATTTTGACCAAGCTCGAACTTCCCTATCAGGTGATTGAGCTGTGTACCGGAGACCTGGGATTTTCAGCTGCCAAGACTTACGACCTTGAGGTCTGGATGCCGGCGCAGGGCGTTTACCGCGAGATCTCATCCTGCAGCAATTTTGAAAACTTTCAAGCACGCCGCGCGAACATCCGTTTTAAGAAAAAAGGCCTCAAGGGTACCGAGCTTGTCCATACCCTTAACGGATCCGGGCTGGCAGTGGGTCGATGTTTGGCTGCCATACTTGAAAATTTTCAGCAGGACGACGGCAGCGTTATCATCCCACCAGCGCTGCGGTCGTATATGAGCGGAACGGAAAAAATAACTCGTGAAACTGGATGATTTACCCAAAAAGGTACGATCTCAAATTCTGCCCCGGCATGAAGGCCACCTGGTTTATCGCTGTCTGAGCTGTAAACGCGAATACGGGATCGAAGAGCTTTTGTATGTCTGCCCTGAATGCGGGCAGGTTTTTTT
>JAHEIW010000251.1 GCA_024639185.1 Deltaproteobacteria bacterium
TCCTTGTGCATACCGGCTCTGGGCGGGTCAATGATCAACACCTCGGGTCGCTGTGTGACCGACGGCAACGTCTGGCGAATGTCGCCCGCAACGAAGTGACAATTCTGAACGCGGTTGATTCGGCAGTTGCGTTGCGCATCCGCAATCGCGCTGGGGGCCATCTCCAGACCAATGACCGCCCGGGCAGCGTCGGAAAGCAGAATCGGTATGGTGCCGGTGCCGCTGTAAAGATCGACAACGGTTTCTGTGCCCGTCAAGCGCGCATAACGTTGAACGGTCTCATATAATTTGGCAGCCCCGGATGTGTTGGTCTGAAAAAATGAATTGGCTGATATTTCAAATGAGAAGCCACCGATGGTATCTGTCAGGGTCGAGGCGCCGGCAAGCGTGCGCTCATATTCTCCGGCGGTGATGCCGGCTTTGCGCGCGGTCACATTTAAAATAACGGCACTGACCCGAGGATATTTTCGGGTCAATTGATCCGCCAGGGGTTTCAAAGCCGGGGGATTATCGGCAGCAGCGACAATGTTGATCATCCAGCGATCCTGTGCAACCGAGTGCCGCAGCATTAAAAATCGCCAGAAACCCTGATGGCTGCGCAGGCCGTAGGCCGGCAGCCTGGATGACAGCGCATATTGACGCACGTCGTCGAGCAGGTGATTGCCCAGATCAGGCTGCAGTAAGCATCTTTGGGTATCAAATACCTTAAAGAAAGTTCCCGGCACGTGCAGACCGACACCGAAATCTTTCTGGATGTCCGTCTGTTGCATCTCTGCTGGCGTCAACCAGCGGCGATCGGTACAGGTAAACTCCATTTTGTTCCGATAACCGTAAATCAATGGTGAGGGAACCGTGGCATGAACCGGTACATATTTGATCTGGCCAATATGCTCGAGCGATTCACGCACATGCTGCCGCTTATATTCCAGCTGAAGTGGATAGTCTAAAAATTGCCACTTGCACCCCCCGCAAAAACCGCTGTATACACAGGGTGCCTCGATGCGATTGGAAGAGGCTTTTAGCAGGTCCACGACCCGCGCTTCCGCATGCTTTTTTCGCTTGCGCGTGATGCGGATCAATACCTGATCGCCGGGAACAGCCTGGTCCACAAATACAGCCAGGCCATTGATGCGCACCAATCCTTTGCCGCCATAAGCGATGTCGCTGATTTGAACTTCCAGTGTTTGGCCTTTTTTGATTTTCACGGGGTGGCAAGTCCTTGATTCAGATACATACACAGCCAACTAAATTGTTTATGTTAATTATAGGATTTACAATTTAATTATTTGTAAATATTAGTAATAGTAATTACATAAAGGCACCTGACAAACGACATCCAGCCGGTTCAAAGCATATGGCAACGATCACCGAAATTCAATTTTTATCGGAAACATTCTGGCTGAAAGGGGTTTTGCATCTGCCGCCGGTGGTCAAGCCCCCGTTTGTCATTGGTTCTCACGGACTGCTCAGCGATAAAGATTCACCCAAACAAATTGCACTGGCGCAGCGCTGCAATCAGCTTCATATGGCCTATTTTCGCTTTGATCACCGCGGTTGCGGAGAAAGCCAGGCACCTTTTGATGAGGTCACTTCATTGGAGGCCCGCCAAGCCGATCTAAAAGCCGCCGCGAAGATGCTGGCATCCCGCAGCGACCTGGGCACGCCCATGGGGCTTTTTGGCAGCAGCATGGGCGGCAGCGTCTGCCTGTCCGTGGCCCGTAATCTGGCAGCCCGTGCGGTCGTCACCTGGGCGGCACCCATTCGGAGTGCCGACCTGATTCCACAACAGGGCTGGGCCACAGGCGGCCCAACATCACCGTTTGAAAAACATCCTTTTGACATTGCACCTGCCATCGACGGTCTGCGCAACCTTCTCATTTTCCACGGAGATGCGGATCAAATCGTACCGATTGCCCATGCGCAGCAAATACTGGCGCGCGCGGGTGATCCTCAAAAGCTGGTCGTATTTTCCCAAAGCGACCACCGCATGAGCCGTCCGGCTGATCAACAGGCTTTTGTGCAAGTGGCGGCCGAGTGGTTTCACGGTTTCCTGAAATAACAATCGATATCAAGTATTACTTTAATTTTATGCTCATGCTATATAAATTTACGAGTTTTCCTTTACATATAATTCGTTTAATTTTCTCCAGGCTTTGCGGTAATTGCGATGGATCTCCGCGTACGGCAACCAGATTGGCCTGCATATTTGGCCTTAGCCGGCCCTCCTGAAACAAACCCAAAAGCGAGGCTGCATGCGAAGTTGCGCAGGCAACAACCTGTTCGATGGGATACCCCGCATTTCGATACACGCACATTTCCCGGAGCAGAGCCCGACCATGCCTGACGCCGGCACTACCGGCATCGGTTCCCAGGGCTATGCTGAATTCAATATATCCACAATTTAAAATTGGGTCGTTGTTCTTTCGTTACGCCCCCTTATGCATGAGTTTGCATCCCGCTCCGGGCGGGACTGATGATTCATGCAGCGCCCCCTAAAAAACTTTCCAATCCTTCAATAGGTAAATGAAGGTGTTCAACGAAGCCCTTAGGCGTTAGATGCATTTTTGATATAGGTTCTAAAAGCGCGGCGGGTCTACACCCAGCAGCTCGCGGCGCAAAACATCCAGCGCCGCTGCCGCAAACATCTGCTTGTGCATGCTGCGACAGCCAAACCAAAAATGAAATCGATGGCCGGTGGCTCCGTCAGGCGTTGCCAATCCAATACAAACCGTGCCGACGGGTTTATCTGTAGTGCCACCCGTGGGGCCAGCGATGCCGCTGGTGGACAAACCATAGGTTGCATGGGATATATTTCGCGCGCCCCGGGCCATTTCAATTGCGGTATCCTCATGGACGGCACCGTGGCGCTGCAGGGTTTCCGGCGATACTTTTAAAATGTCCATCTTGGCCTGATTCGAATAACTAACGCCGCCAAAGACAAAATAGGCGGAGCTTCCGGATACATTGGTTAACAGGTCGGCCAGCAGCCCACCGGTGCAACTTTCTGCCAGCGCCAGACTGGCCCGTTTTTGAATAAGAAGATCGCCCACCGCTTTTTCCATCGGATCGCCCTGTTGGGACAACACATAATGGCCCATTTTCCGGGTAACCCAACCAACAGCCGCCGCCAGATCTTCATTCAATTGTCCATCTCGAGTGTCACTGGCATACAGCTTTACCAGAACCGCGGGAAATTGCACCTGCAATCCCAGGGTAACCTGCGGAAAGGCTTTTTCAAAACCGGCCAGTTGTTCAAAGGCCCGCGATTCGGTTAAACCGAATGTCGACAGGGTCCGGCTTCGGTAAAACGGTTGGTTGCTGCCCATGCGCTTGCTGATTTGCTGCAGGACGGCATCCGCAAGCATCCGACGCATTTCATCCGGTACGCCCGGAAGACAATAAAATTGGCAGTCTTCGATTTTCAGGCGAAATCCGGGAGCAGTCCCAACCGGGTTGGGGATACATTCTGCACCTTCCGGTAAATACGCCTGTTTGCGACTGGCGGCGTTCATCGTCCGCTGACGGGCTTTAAAAAAGGCTGCGACCGAATCAAGTGCGGCTGGATCCAGATCAAGGCCGACCCCTGCCGCTTTAGCAGCGGCTTCAGCGGTCAGGTCATCTGCTGTCGGGCCCAACCCGCCGGTGACAACTGCAATGTCCGCCCGGTTGCCAATTTCTGAAAATACGGTTCGTAAATTTTCCAGATCATCGCCAACACTGGTGTGCCGGATAACCGCAACGCCATTATTCGTCAGCCTTTCAGCGATATGAGCTGAGTTGCTGTCGATGAGTGCACCTGTTCGGATTTCTTCACCGGTTGCCACAATTTCGGCATTCATCGCTGATACTCCCTTCACCAGGTTTGCCGGTTGCCAGTTTAGCCGGTTGGGCCCGTTAGCAGATGAGAATTTTTAATATATTTCATACGGGCAACCGGATTAACGGGCAACGGGCTCAACCAATGGACCTTTAATGCATTTTTGAAATAGCTTCTATTGGGGTGGTGTCAAGACAAACACCTCCGGCGGCACCTCAACATTGACCCAGTATCGATGGATA
>JAHEIW010000252.1 GCA_024639185.1 Deltaproteobacteria bacterium
GACATCCAACTCAATAATGGGCGGTCCCAGAGCTCTAAGTTTGGCATTTGTGTCTGGAAATCCCCTGGGAACCAATAGGTGATCGTTAACCCAAAGGGTATTGGCCGCATAGGAATCGTTACGGTTCGTGGTAATTTTGTCGTATCTTTCAAGCGCATCGTGGTTCTCAAAGTCTGGTGTCGCAATGACAGTGTTCTGGCCGACATAGTTGATACTGGATTTTAAATGCAGCCCGGCACGTACCGCAATCATGGTATGGGTCTTGCCATTATCTGCAAGGATGCGACCCAATTGTTCGGCGCCCTGTTGATTGGTGCGTTCTGAGATTCCGATTAAAAAATGGTTTCTGATCATCAGAACATCACCACCGTCAAGCGTACCGGGTGCCTGGATGCGTTCGATCTGGCGGTAATGTTCAAGCACATTGACTATCGATTGTTCTTCACCCTGCCGTGACGTCGCCCCCGGGTTGGCGATGATCGCCACTTCCGGCGTCACCACCGCAGTATCTTCCACAAAATGAGCATCCGGATAATCCGGCAGCGGATCGAGCTCTATGACGTCGAGACCAATGGAATTCAGGGCTTCTGTATATGCCCGGTGCTGGTTTAAAACCGTTTCATAACTGGGTGTCCCCAGGTTTGCCGTCGTAATACCGCGGTCGAAGGTCTCGGCTGGTATGCGGGTAATGGCATATTCAAACGGTATAGGCATAAAACAACATCCTTTTTTGCGGGCTTGTCTTTACAGCCAGCCCAATAATTCAAAACCATCCCGAAAAAGGACCATTGAAAAAATCATCAAAAGAATACCCAGGATTCGCATGACCCAGATATATACACGACCTTTTAAAAAGGCCCGCGAGCGCTCCACCACCATCGCCAGGATCACTTTGGAGCCGACCAGCAGCATTAGAAAGCTGCCGACAAATGATACCGTTGCCAGGATATGTTGATTGATACTTCTATAAATGATGGGTGTGCCCACTGTCATGTAGAAAATGTAAGGGTGGGGATTTAAAGCATTGGTAATCACCCCTTTTTTAAAGGAGCTGGCTTTTACTGAAGACAAATTTAATTCAACGCCCTTGGTTTTGAGGCTTTCATATCCCAGATATAGGATGAATAAACCGCCAAATATTGAAATGCAGCCTAATATGGATTTAAATTCAGCCAGCCGGTTTAATACGATTAAAGAAATCAGAATAATAGGTACATCAGTAATCAGGGGTGCAATGGAAACTTTCAGTCCGGCTGTAATGCCGTGTCGCAGTGTTTCAGATATCACCAGAACCAACAGCGGACCCGGCGCAAAACCGGCCGCCAATCCCAGTAGAGTTCCAGCACTAAAAAATTCAAGCATCACATCTTATCCGATTTTGGGCCATTGGCGGATGGTCTGAATGATTTGACGCACATAGGCGCACTCGCATTCTTCCGGACAGGGTTCCAGTTGATTTTCATGCAGGCAATATTCGGGGCATTTCTCTGTTCCGGTTTTTCTCTGTTTATAGATAGGTCCTTCATAAAGATCACTGAAAAGGCCGGCCGCCAGCCCTAAGGTGGTACCGCAGGTCAAGTGATTAAATAAAAAAAAGCCCAGATGCAGATTATCAAAATTAATCTGATATCCAATCATGTCTGTGGCGGCATCTTGCAGGAAATCTTCACGTGATCGCCATCGATGGCCGCAAAAGCTGCATTTTTTAAATTTATCCATGGTTCTTCATCGTGGCTATGTAGTCCTGGTAACCGATGACCTTTGCATAGGCAGCGCTCAATGCTGCCATGAAGGCGGTGTGCACCTCTTCAGCCAAAACTTTTTTGGTCCCGAAGTCAAGGTTGCGGGTTGCGCAACAATCATGAATGAGGGTGCATTGAAATCCCAGATCGGCAGCGGCTCTTGTGGTTGCATCAATACACATGTGGCTCATTGCACCACAGATAACCAGGTTGTCAACCTGCGCATTCTTGAGCGCATCGAAAAGTGGCGTTTCACGAAAACTGTTTGGATAGTTTTTTTGTATCAGCGGATCATCCGCGCCGGGTTTGACACTGGCATGAATCTCGGCACCGCGCGTATTCGGTAAAAAGAAGGTCGCGCCTTCTCTGGTTGAAATATGCTGAATATGAAAAGTCGGCCGCTGATTTTCACGGAAATAGGTCAGCAATCGGCTTGTATTTTCAGTGGCCGCTTCCATGCCGACCAGTTCCATGCGGCCACCTTCAAAATAATCATTCTGAATATCAACCAGTATCAATCCAGGATTCATCTTCATTCCCTCAAAGCAGCTTTAATATAAAATTTTACAACTGGTGGATAATTTTCACCCGGCTTTCCGGTAGACGGGGAAACAAGAAACTTGTAAAAATATAACCATTTATTGGCAAATTTGAATAAAAAACGATGGTGGATAGAAAATAACACTATCTCAAAAATAGTAGCTCACGGTTTCCGGTTGGCCTGTAGAGCGCGTTGTTTCGTTTAGTTCGTTTGGCCCGAAAAAAGCGAAAAATCGTTTAGTTTAATTTTTTAACCGGCAAACGGGCTAACGGGTAACGGGCTCAACCTGCAGTACGCGAATATTTTGAAACGGATTAATGCACACCTTAGAGCTTATAAAAATAGATGTGTAATCCATTTATCCTGGAGAACACAGCCCTCGGGCAAAAGATAATTGTTTGTAAGCCAGTTTATTGCATTGATGCGATGAAGCTATTGGCTTCCTTAATCGAAGCATCCATTTCCCGGATCAAGCGGGCCACATCGGATTCAATTGAGACCAGTTCACTTTGCAATGAGGCAATCGCCTGGGCATTTAAATTGTGTTTGAGATACAAAACCTGGTCGCGAAACGCGTTGAGGACCGGATCGATTTTGCGCTCAGCGCGCTTCATAGCGCCGATCAATTGCGCATATTGCCGCTTGGTTTCTGCAAGTTTACGGGCGCTGGATTTCCGGAGGCTGCTGCTGGTATACTGATTTAATTCCTCCTGCCATTCGACAAACAGATCTTCGGCCACATCCTCGACTTCATCAATTCGAAGGCGCACGGCCTGCGCTTTTTCTTCACTGGCTTCATACTGCGTTTTCAACTGATCATATTTTTCTTCCAGGTCACCGCCCTGAAAATTGAGAACCGTACTGAATTGCTCCAGAGCGGATTCGAATTGATCCTTGGCCTCCTCCTGGGCATCGCGGGCATCCTGTACACGGTCTACCATAATATCCCGTTTGTGATAGCCCATGGTCTCCATGGTTTTGTAATAAGTAGATTCACAACCGAAAAAAAGGCAGATCGTGCCTATTGCGATGGTCCAAAGAAATCTGCTCTTAAACATAGATTTTTTCATAAGCGTACCCTCAAACGTCTGTAAGGCCAAAATGGTTATAGGAAATGTGAGTGCTATTTGGCGGCAGTTCTGATTTCCATCAAAGTAACCTGTTGTCCGCGATATTTTTCACGGTACAACAATTGCCAACCCATGCGGGCATAGAAACTTTTCCGGTCAGGGGTGAACAGGTAAAGTCGCTTTGCATTGGTATGTTCAGCCTCCTGAACAATACGCTTGACCAGTTGAGATCCGATACCCTGCCTGCGATATGTTTTATCAACATATACGCTCGAAAGCCAGGGGGTCAATTCCAGATGCACTTCCATATCGTGTTTGACCAGGCTGGCTGTGCCAACGACGTGATCGCCCATTCTGGCTACCAGGGTAAGCGGGAGGCCACCGGTTTGGGTGCAGCGTTTTTTTAATTTGGCAATTCGCTGCTCTAAAGTTGTTTGCGGGTGAAAATGACCCCATTCAGCATGGAACCAGTGGGCCAGCATCGGAATGAATTCAGGGTAGCTGATCAGATTATCAATTATAATACTCATATTTAACCCGCCCTAACTGCTACCGGCAACGATGACTTTCCGTCCTCAGGCTAAAGCCTCTGTAATAGCAGACCGGGCCAGCAAACGGGTGGAATCCAGTACCGGCAGGGGACAATCATGCGGGTCAACCAGCAGTGGAATTTCAGTACATCCCAAAATAGCGGC
>JAHEIW010000253.1 GCA_024639185.1 Deltaproteobacteria bacterium
ATCTGTTTTTGACATCAGACCCTCGGAGCGGTAATTTTTGCCGATTGACGCATCTTCAGGCTATTTGACGATCTGTTCGGAAATCAATTCATTTTGAGCCACGACCCGGTTTTTGCCGGCGCCTTTGGCAGCATATAGGGCTTTGTCAGCCCGGCCCATAACGGTTTCGATCGTGTCGTCATTTTGATAAGCACTAATACCGATGGAAACCGTGATGGACAGAATTTCGACGTCCTTGTTGTCATGGAGCGCATAGCGCGTATCGGCAACAGACTTGCAAATCAGCTCGGCTTTTTTAATGGCATTGGCCAATGACGCATTCGGTAGAACAATCACAAATTCTTCACCGCCGTATCGGGAGATAAAATCATCATTGCGGATCAGCCCCTGGCATTTCTGAGCCAGGGCCAGCAAAACGCGATCGCCGGTGGAATGCCCGTAGGCATCATTAATGCCTTTAAAATCATCAATATCGATGATCAGAATCGCAAATTCGGTTGGTGTCTGTTTGTTTTGTTCAAGCAGGCCTTGCAGATGCTGATCAAGCGCTTTACGGTTAAATACCCCGGTTAGCCCATCGGTTACCGAATCGAATTTGGCCTTTTTTAGTTCATGGTTAAGTGTGCTGACCTGCCTTGAAAGATGTTTAAGCTGTTTGCTGTCACGATGCTGCTTGGCACGCACGGTTCTGCGAATGTTGTCGACTTCATCGATCAGGGCCTGCTTGAGCCTCTTGATATCATCCAGTCGCGTAAAACCTTCTATTTTTTCGCTCTGCCGGTAGATCTTCTGATGATATTGCTGGTTGTCGGTATCTAAAGTGACCATGGCCTTGGCCAGTAAGTCAATGATATCTTTCAGCTCTTTTTCACGTTCAGCCAGATATTGGTTTTGGCGATCAACAAAACGACGAATGCGTTTACGGTGTTTGTGAAACGCCGACGCCGTTTTCTTCATTTTCTGGTCCTGTTCGAACAGGTTTTCAAGTTCAACAAGTTTTTGTTTGAAAACATCGCTTTTGAGTTCCTTGATATCGAGGGCAAAATCGTTGATGAACGTTAAAAACGCTTGTATGGCAAAAAGAAAAAACTCATTTTTTTCCTGACGCGTGGCCAGCCCTTCAGGCAATTCTTGCCGTGCAAAGGCCGTGGTTGCTTTTTTTTGTATTCCCCATTTCATTGAATCCACCTTGCTCAATGCGTGGTAGAAGATGGCATCTTGGCCACGGGATGATGATGTTGATCAGGGGCTGCCATCACCAGAAAGGCTCCCTGTGGTTCTTTTAATAAAAAGACGGAACATTTGGTTGGCATCCCTTCCACACGATGATTTTTAATGGTGATGCAACATTCAGATAGGTTTGTCGAATCTCCCAGAGCCTTGCGCTTAACAAACGATATGACCTGTTCCAGAGATCGGGGATGGATGATTCTTTCAATGCCCGTGCCGACCATCTGCTGAGCGGAAAATTCGCAAAGATCCGCCATTGCCGGATTTACGGCCCAAAAATACAGATCTTTGACGATGGCCGCCGCTAAATCAAACTGATAGATAAACTGAACCCGCGGATAATACGCTTCCCGATAATAGGTGCATTTTTCACATTCCCCGCGACAATTGAGCTTGCCATTGTAACGGGCACTGAAGCACACCTTAAGCTCATTTTTAAAAACAATACACTGGTTACAGTTTGCGCCGTGGGAATGATCCTGGTAGAAATCCCAGCAATTTTGAAACGCTTTGAAAACCGGACCATTCAAATTTTCTGTCTCAAGCTGTGCAGGGATTTGTTCACCGTTGGCCTTTAAAAAATAAAGCAAATTTTGAATCGGAATTTCATATTTTTTCCCGCGGCGATTGGCCGCCAGCTTTTTGGACCGAATCCAGTACCCAACGGTTGTGCGTCCAACTGCACACAGGTCGGCTGCCTCGCTCACCGATATGGTTTTGGGACCTTGTTGCATTGCGTTTTAAAACTCCTTGGCTATAAGAATCTATAATAGTATCGGAATTTTGTCCCAAAACTTGACCTCTAAAAAGCATAACTGCCAATTGTTTTGGATACTGTTGGCGCTAAAAAACAATGGGCAGCAATGAATAATTCGCAAAATGCAAATTTTTTGCTCGCAATTTGCAAATGGGCAATATTTTGCCAATTAGGATGAAATTGACAAAAAATATGCCGCCCATGCAGCTAACCGGCAAAATAAAACGAATCTACTTTTGTTGATAACTATAAGTAAATTAGATACATATCGCAAAAATAGTGTATCGTGCAGATCTGAGGTTAGCCTTAAACGGCCTAAAATATTTGCCTAGTCGTCACATATTTGACCGTAAATGGTGCAGTTTGTCAAAAACACAAAAGCATGCAACAAAATCAGCCGCATATGCGAAATCGCAGCGTATTTTTCTTAACAACCTGTAAATATTTGATATTTTTTTTATTTTGATTCCACTAAAATTCAGCTAAAAAATCGGTCTTTACGTATATTCAAATGGCACAGTAGTTGCATTGATGTATGGCAAATATGGAATGAAGTTTCCTCCTTTCCTTCATTCCCACCTCCGACGAACCCTGTTAGGCACCCCCCCCTAACAGGGTTTTTCTTTAGTTGACAAGATTTTGGCAATAGATGTCAAGGCTTTGTCAGAAATGGTGCGCGAATTCACAGGTTTAACACGCAGCCACCTTTTTAAATCATACGGAACGGCAATAGGAACCGGTTTTTTAAGGCGTTGCAGGGCCCATCGGTTGATAGGGGTCATCTTGCCTTCTTTTGGCATGGCTATTGCTGTTTTGATTAGACATATCTTTAAGGGGTTATGACCCATTCAAACGGGTACCGCAGATGTGGATAAAGCGACCCGCAATTGATGGCGTCGTGCCTGTACTGCCGCTGTTCAGAAAATTTTAGCGGGGAGGGTATCGAATGACAACTGAGGAAACAATTGAAAGAATTGAAACCAAAATCAAGAAACTGCCGCTGGTCGATACGGAGGTTGTCGGGATCATTACGCTGCTCAACAATCCGGCCAGTAATTTTGATCAAATTGTTGAAAAGCTGTCGCCGAGTCTGGCGGCCCGCTTTTTGAACATCGCCAACTCGGCCTATTACGGCAGCCGGGAAGTGCGTTCGATTAACTATGCGGTCCAGCTACTCGGCTATGGTAAAATGAAAGATATTTTGGTTACCTCCATTTTAATGGATCATTTTACCCGGCAGCTAAAACAATTTAATTTTGAAAAATTCCTTAAACAGGCTCAGGTCTGTGCATCGGTTGCCAAGGTGTTGGGGGAAATATTGAATTTTAACCAACTGGACGATCTGTTCACAGTAGCAACACTGCAAAATATTGGAAAACTGGTCATTGCGGTATACTTCAAAGATGAACATGAACAAATTGTTGCTTTGAAAAAATCACAGGATCTGCCCACATGTGAGGCGGAGAAAATGATACTGGGAATCAGTCATGCCGAAATTGGTGCGATTGTGCTCAAGCGCTTTAATGTGCCCGCGCAAATTTGTGAAGCCGTAAAATTTCATGACGCTCGCGATACGGTGGTACCGCTGGAAAACAATAATTATTTACAGCATATTGCCCGTCAGGCCACTACCATTGTCGGGCAGTTTTCCCTGCCCAAAGACATCGCACCGATGGATCTCTACCATATGCTGCGGGCTACGATTGAGGAAGGCAAAAGAAATTACCGCGAAAAAATTCAAACACAATTACGCTCGAGTGGCTATGCCCGGATCTTTCCGTCACTGCTGAAGCAGGCGGCAGACCTGGTTATCCATGATTTGAGCGCCCATTTACGCGCACGGGCAACGACCATCGCGGAAGTTGATCCGAAATATTAATGGGGTCATCCAACAAGTGCGGCCGACAGGCGGGCATAAACCTGGACCTTAATGGCAAATTTTTTTGAGCGATCGTTTTTGGTGGATGGGTTTGGCCACAAATAGCAGACAATCTTTGCCGTTCATAAATTGTCGCACGGCAAGCATCGGATAGCGTCGGCCCTTGAAGCCCATCCCGCG
>JAHEIW010000020.1:0-13966 GCA_024639185.1 Deltaproteobacteria bacterium
AAACTGACCGGAGTCATAGGCAATTGCATTGGGGGCGGCCCCCACCAGCAACAGAAACGGCATTCCGGCGGTGACCAGGGCCGCAAACAAAATGACCTCACCCGCCACGCCCAGATAGGGCGCGATGACCAGTGCAACGGGCAGGGATATGGCGATGGCGGCCACGTTCATGATGACGTTGGTCATGACCATCACGAAAAAGGCGATGCTCATCACAAACACAAACCAGTTGGATTCCTGGAACATGGCGAGCCAGTTGACCGCCATCCAGCTGGCGGCGCCGGTTTGCCACAGGCAATTGCCGATACTCATTGCACCGGCGAACAACAGGATAATGTTCCAGGGAATGTCTTCCAGGTCGTCGATGTCCATGATGCCGGTGACAAAAAACAGGATGGTCGATACCAATATAATGGCGGTTTTGTCGATGGGCGCCAGCGCGGGGAGAAACTGTTTGGCCGCCATGACAAGAATACAGGCGCCCACGATAACGGCCGCCTTGATCTCGTTGCGGGTCAGGGGCCCCAGCTCCGCATTGAGTTTCTGAGCCTTTTCCCGCAAACCGGGGATGGCCGCCTTCTCCGGTTTGAAAAACACCATGAAAAAGCCCCACAACAAAAATGTCATCAGCCAGCCGATGGGGAACATGTACCAGGTCAGCTGGAAAAAGGTGATGTCCTGATTCATGATTTCTTTATAAAAGCCTAAAGCCACGGCACCGCGGGCGGCGCCCAGCAGCGTGACAATACTGCCGGCACCGGCAACATAGGCCATACCGATAAACAACCCCTTGCCGAATTTTGTCTTTTTATCCCCTTCCCCGTAAAGCGCATAAATCGAGACCAGCAGCGGGTAAATGGTGGCGGCCACCGCCGTATGCGCCATGATATGCGTCAGGATCGACGTTACAATGAAACAGCCCAGGTAGATCATACTGGTTTTTTCACCCACGATGATCAGCATTTTATATGCCAGGCGCTTGGTTAACCCCGTTTTGGTGAATACCAGCCCGATCATAATCGAGGCAAAAATAAACATCACCGAGGGCACCATAAAGTCGGTAAAGGCGTCTCTGGCCGGGCGGATCAGGAACATGGCCTGCAATACGCCGATCGCCAGGCTGGTGACACCGATGGGCACCACTTCGAAAACCCACCAGGTGGCAGCCAGCAGAAACACGGCAATGGCGCCCTTGGCCTCCCGGCTCAGCGGAAAATGTTTGCCCATGGGATCGACGGCATCGGGCCAGGCAGGTGCCAGATAAACTATCGTAAAAAGGATCATCCCCAGGAAAAGAAACCCCATCTTTTTCCAGTCGATATTTTTCGTTGCAGCGATATTTTCACTCACCTAAAGGTCCCTCCTCTATCCTTATAGAACGGCTATATACGTTGAGCAAATATCTGTGAGATTCTTCAAGGCCTATGTTTTAAAGCACTCTTTCATCTTGTGAAATACGGCGGCAAACACATCGGTCAGGCGCAAAATGCCCACAATTTTTTCATCACGGGTCACCAATAAAGATTGGTGACGTCCCATGATCAACCGATGAATCGCAACATCCAGAGATGCCTCCCGGGAGACATATTCGCCCTCGGTGGGTGTATACATGAATTGTTTGACGTTCTGCTCTCCGGCCTTGCGGCAGATGTCATCCAGGGGATCGGCAAAAAGGTTATAATCTTTCATGACCGATTGCATAAATTTTACAGAAATCCCCAATCGGTGCGATTCTTCCCCCTTGAGCATGTCCTGGTATTTGGGTTCCAGGGCGCTGAGTACATCCAACTGGCTGAGTTTACCGATAACATGACCGGTTTTATCCAGTACCAGAATTGCACGATGACGATATCGGGTGTGCTTGTCCTCAAAATTTTCCTGGGCCTCTTCCAGTGACAGAACAGCCTCGTAAAGCGTTGCGTCTTCTGTCACAGTTGCATATTCTGAAAGCGGCACCATTAAATCTTTTATCAAGTATGATTTCATGGCTACCCCCATTTTCAGATAAAATTGTTGGACCGTTTATCATAATTCGGTCAGTTTGTATAGGAATTTTCATTTTGGGTCTGCTTCGAGCCAATTGATGACGCTGAGGTGCAACAATCTGTCACACCTGCAAATTTTGCCGAAAATTAGCCGTATGTTCTTTTTGACATATGATGTGTTTTTTATATAGTGATGATTTATTTTCAAAAATTTATAACACTCAATTTTCGGGTATAATTCCAACCCGGGAGGACTTCTATGAAAAAGATAATGGTAAAAGAATTGATGGTGCCGTTAGATAGGTATGCAACGGTTCCCCGGGAGGCGACCTTACGCGAGGCGGTCCTTGCTCTGGAAAAGGCTCAAATAACCCTTGACCCGTCCCAGCATAAGCATCGTGCCATATTGGTGCTGGATGAGAGCGGTCAAGTGGTCAGTAAAATAACCATGAAAAACATTCTGGTCGCCCTTGAATCCAATTATGGGCAAGTGGACGGTATGGGAGTGCTGGAGCGATCCGGATTTAGTCCGGATTTGATCAAAGATATGCTTGACGATTGCGTTCTGTGGGCGGAACCGTTGCAGTTTTATTGTGAACGGGCGGCCCAGCTGAAGGTGGGTGATTTTATTCAGGCGCCCTCGGAGGATGAGTATATTGATGAAAATGCCGCTCTGGGTGAAGCCGTCCACCAGCTGATTTTGTATCCGTATCATTCTCTGTTGGTGACCAGCGGTGATGAGGTCGTGGGCATATTACGACTGTCTGATGTTTTTACAAAAATTTGCGACGTGATCAAATGCGGTTGACATTGGATCCCAGTTCCGGGTTGAAAAACATCCAACCCGTTCGTATCAAACAATTTTTGCTTTGTTTCTTTGTGCCCTTGTAGCTGGACGATCTCGCGCAAATTTTAAGATGATGCTTTAGAAGGGATTTTTTGATGGATACGCATGGGGAAAAAACCGGGATATTCGCCAAAAAAGGACTGTGGATCGGAGTCGGCGCCTGTCTTTTCATCCTGATCGCCTTTGTTTTGCAGGCGCCCCAGTCACTCGTAGAAATAATGGAAAAATACGGGTATGTGCAAAAGATGATCGACTGGGAAATCGCCCATAACGCCAGGGAGGCTGCCGCTAAAACGATGATCGTACTGGGGATTGTTCCCATGGCGGTTGTTTTTTTTGCCGTCGAAGCCCTCCCGATCGGGGTGACGGGCATCCTGATGCCGCTGATGGCATACTTTTTCGGGCTGCTGCCGTTCAACATGATTGGCAAAACCTTTGCGGGGGATGCCCCGATGTTCATGCTGGGCGTTTTTGCCCTGGGGGCGACGGTGGTAGAGGTGGGTTTCCATAAACGCTTGGCTGTCTGGCTGCTGGGATGGACTAAAGGGTTCTGGGTTCCCATGATCGTGCTGTGCATCAGCATGTCAATCGTGGGATCATTTATGTCGGCCCCTGCCATGTGTTCCTTTATGGTGCCTGTGATGATGGCGGTCTACTACGGATCGGTGAAGGCCACAAGCCCCGAGGGGCAGGTGGTTCACGATCCGGCGCTCGCCAAATATTTACTATTTTCCCTGTGTTTCGCCCTGAATATGGGCGGGCCCGGAACCCCCTCGGCCGGCGGGCGCAATGTGATCATGATGGGTTTTTTTACCGAATACGGCATACCGATCACTTATTCGGGCTGGATGCAATACGGCTGGACGCTGGTGCCGCTGGGTAGCGCCCTGTTATTGCTTTATATGGCGACTTTATTCAGTAAGAAGATAAAGACCCGGGATCTTACCCCCGGGCTGCAATATATCAAGGAAGAGACGCGCAAAATGGGCAAAATGAAATATCCCGAGTATATTACTGCCGGAACGCTTTTTGTCATTGTGGCTCTGTGGATATTCGGCGGCGAAGCCACGGGGTTGGGCGGCCCGGCGCTTCTGGCCCTGGTCGTGCCGGTTTTGTTCAAAACCGTCAAATTTGAAAGTATATTAGGACGGATATCCTTCAATGCCTGGTTCATGTACTGCGGGGCGCTGACCCTGGGTGCTTTGCTTAAGGAAAGCGGCGGCGCCCTGTGGCTGGCAACCACCTTTTTGAAAGCGCTGTCTCAGATCGGCATGGATAAGGGTTACGGATTGTGGCTCGGCATGTCCGCTTTCTCCGGTCTGGTTACCAATTTCATGTCTGATGCCGCCACCGTCGCTCTTATCGGGCCCATTGTCGTCCCCATGGGAATCATGACCGGCGTTGCCGGTGAGCCCTGGGCCGTCGGTATGGCTGTGGCACTGGCATCGTCTTACGCCCATTTCCTGATCGTGGGGTCCCCCGCCAATGCGCTGACCTTTGCCCTGGGGGTTTATCCGGATACAAACAAGCGGGCCCTTGAGGCCATTGATTTTGTAAAATACGGTTTTGGATTTTTTATTCTGTCCATGCTGTTGCTCTGGATCATTGGATTTCTGGTGATCTATCCTATCGTTGGTTTTCCGGAGGGAATTTTGGAGCAGGCCACCCTGGTCATGCAAAGTACGGCCGTCAAATAGTTGCCGAACGGATGTGCGCGAATCTCTCCATTATAGACGATATACGATTGGTTTTTCATCCGAATCTATTTCAATTCCGACCGTATCTCCGGTTTTAAAGCCCAATCTGCTGAAAGCTGCGACCATTTTAGCGTGTTTATCCATATACCAGTATACGGACCACATGGGGTTGCGAACCGTATCGATGCCGTAGGCGTCGTGGCCGCACAGATTGACCCTGAACTTGTCTTTGGCCAGCAGGGTATCGGCCTCTGATAAAAAATAGTCAATTTTGTATAAGTTGTCATGCAGCGCTTTGGAAAGTGTTGATTGCAACTCGGGAAAATCATCCAGATAGTGATTGGCGATCTGATAGAGTTCTTCTGGTTCTTGAATCGATAACCCCAGAATACCAAACCGCTGGTGTTTCAAAGCAAATTTTTCCAGTGCGGTTTGATACCTAACGATAATTTCTATAATATCCTCAATGGTTGGCTTGTTTTTTATATTACCCCATACCAGATCTTCACATTGACCAATAATGTCCAGGTAAAATTCTTTGTTGTCCATGACATAGACTGGCCGCTCACGATAATTGTGGTTCCTTCTGATTCGGCGGACGCCATCCAGTTGAATCGATCTTTCACCCAGTTGCTGTTCAAGGGTTTCGATGTGAGCAATGTCTTTGGCCTGGACGACATAGATCTCACCCTCCCCGGAGACAACATATTCAATTTCACACCGGTGGCCTAGATGATTTTGAATGTCTATTGATAACTGAAGCAGTCGGGTATCATGCGGCGTTTTGGTAATATAGGGGTCTCGTTGGACTTTATGGTTGCGGTCTCGACAGTACCCAAATTCCCAATGATTTCCGATCATTTTTGCCATGACGCTGGTGCCGCTGATAAAGGGCATCACGATAACGCCCATATCCTCCGCATCAATTTCAGGGCTATTATTGAATTTTTGCTGTCGTTTAATCGTCAGTTGCTTGGCGGTATTGGCCAGATTGATAATTTTAGTGCGCGCATATTGAATACCGCCCAGATCGGCATAGGTTTCCAGTGAATCAAAGGTTCCGCCTTTAAAAGATTCTTCCTGGGGATGCGCACTGCGGGTGATCACCTTAAAACTCTCACGGTGGCGATCCAGAAACGTCTTTAAATCGTCAAATTTTTCTGTTTTAAAATCAGATGCCGACACGTAGATGAAATCGGGGATATTAAATTTTCCACTTTTCAGTTTTTTCAAGAGTCTCGGCTTTTCCGGTAAGGTGGTCTCACTTGCTTTTTTCAACAAGATTTCTTTCTCCTCTTTTTGAAACCTTTGAAAGGTTTACCATACAGATGACTGGATTCTTGTGTGAAGATATATATTTTTTTAATGTTGTCAAACATTTACGGTTTCCGGCGACCCGAGCTTTCCAACGGATGCAATGCTTGGGTTTACTTCTCAATCTTATGCCAATCATCCAAAAGTTTCAAATATTTATGCCCGGCTAAGCAACAGGCATTTTGCGCTTCAGCCTTCCGGAATTCCGGTAAATTATTCGATTTATAAGTATTTTTTCTTGACCCGGATATTTTAAAATCGTAACGATTGCTAGACCCTTATTGAGCGAAAGTCGAGGATGCCCCAGCTTCAAGGCGTCCAAGGGCGATGCTGTAGTCGTCTACTGCGAGCTCTTCGCAACGCAGAAGATGAGGTGGCATCGGCTTTCCCGAAGGGTAAACAAAATGAAATAATTTTCTGAAAACGAGAACTCATCAATGCAAGACATATTAAATTTTGGAAAACCGATTAGAAACCGGTCTCCAATCTGATGAAAGGCGGCTTTATCTCAGAATGCTCGAAGGCGGCTGGTCTCACGTACAAATGGGTATGCGATGAACCGATTGTTGACAGCTCTCAGCTGGCGTGCAGTTTATAAAATGGATAGCTTGAAGGCGGACATGCTGGCGGGCTTGACGGTTGCCCTGGTGCTGATTCCCCAATCAATGGCCTACGCCGAACTTGCCGGTCTGCCGCCCTATTACGGGCTTTATGCCTCATTTCTGCCGCCTCTGGTGGCCTCTTTGTTTGGTTCCAGTCGCCAACTGGCGACCGGTCCTGTGGCGGTGGTTTCGCTTCTAACAGCAACGACTCTGGAGCCATTGGCCACCGCCGGCAGTCAATCTTATATTGCATATGCCATTTTGCTGGCCTTGCTGGTCGGCGCTTTTCAATTTATCCTGGGAGCATTGAAACTTGGACTTCTGGTCAATTTCATCTCCCATCCGGTGGTGAACGGGTTCACCAATGCGGCCGCGCTGATCATCGCCTCCTCGCAACTACCAAAATTATTCGGCGTTTATGTGGACAAAGCGCAGCATCATTACGAAACGATTTACCTGGTGATCAAAGCAGCCGGGCATTACACGCACTGGCCCACCCTGTTTATGGCAACACTGGCCTTTGTCATCATGTATGCATTAAAACGGCTCGCACCACGGATACCGTATGTGCTTGTCGCTGTTGTGATTGCAACTGCGCTTTCCTGGACCCTTGGGTTTGAACGCAATGCGGTCGTGGATATCACAGCCATTAACGCTGATAAAATTAACCTAACGATCACAAAATTTAACCGCGCCGTTAATTCAGCAACCCTTCTGGCCAAAAGTCGCACCGAGCAACTCAGGCGTTTCAATACGGCCAGGAGCGAAGGTGAACCCCTCACAGAACTCGACGCCCGACATGCGGCGGAACGCAGCGCCCTTCAAATCCAGCAATATAAAAACGAGGCCAATACATACAAAAAACAGTTGCGCAGCCACCTTTTGGAGGCTGCCCGACAGAGCGACGGCTCACTCTCGTTCTATCCGGTCGGTGAAATTCCAGATAAAGCCAAGGGCAACGGTGGCATCTGGCGCATTCAAGTGGGTAATGGGCCCCTTCCGTCCCACCGCATACCACTGACGGGAGGCGGTGATGTTGTCGGCAGGATTCCCCGGGGACTGCCGTCATTGTCCGTACCTGAAATTGACTATACTGTGATTTTGCATCTTTTACCATTTGCGGCCATCATATCACTTCTGGGATTTATGGAGGCCATCTCGGTGGCCAAAGCCATGGCCGCCAAGACCGGCCAAAGGCTGGATCCCAACCGGGAACTCATCGGTCAAGGATTGGCCAATATATGCGGCGCGGTTGCCAAAAGTTACCCGGTTTCCGGATCTTTCTCCCGCTCCGCCGTAAATCTGCAGTCCGGTGCCACTTCCAGCCTGTCGAGTGTTTTCACCAGTCTGATGGTGGTGGTGGTTCTTTTGTTTCTCACGCCGCTTTTATACCATCTGCCGCAATCGGTGCTGGCGGCGATTATCATGATGGCGGTTGTCGGGTTGATAAACGTCAAGGGCTTTATCCATACCTGGCGGGCGCAGTGGCATGACGGTGCGATTTCCATTCTTACTTTCGTCGGCACGCTGGTGTTTGCGCCCCATCTGGAGCGGGGCATTTTGATGGGCATTAGCCTTTCGATCATTGTTTTTCTTTACAAAAGCATGCGACCGAAAGTCGTTGATCTTTCCCTGGATGTGGACCGGGCGCTGCACGATGCTGTCGCCAGCGGTCTGGAGGAGTGCAAATATATCGATGTGGTTCGCTTCGATGGCCCGCTTTTTTTTGCAAATGCCAGTTACCTCGAGGAACAAATCCGGAATCGACGGCGAACCAAAAAAGAGCTCAAACACATCATCATCTCGGCCGGCAGTATCAATGATATTGACGCTTCCGGAGAAGAAGCCTTATCTTTGACGATCGACCGTGTCAGAAGCGCGGGGATTGATATGTCTTTCAGCGGGCTGAATCGCGCCGTTATGAAGGTTTTAAAACGCACCCATTTGATTATCAAAATCGGCGAGGATCACATCTATCCGACCATTGAATCGGCCATCGGCGCTATCCATCGCCAGACCCACAGGGGCGCAGAGGAGAAAAACTGCCCTTTAAAGACCGTTTGTCGCATCACCGAGCAATGTTAATTTTGGAGGATTACATCAATGTCCATTATCACTCTATTTAGCGGCAGTTTTTGCAATGAAAGCCCGGTTATCGAGGAAATTATTTCCCGCACCGGATACCGGCTGGTTGACGACACCCAAGTTGTGGCCGAGGCCAGCCGACGGTCCGCAATGGATGAAAGCAAGATTTTACGTGCCTTTTCAGCCGGAAGTTCCGTGTTCAATAAATTCACGCATGAAAAAGAGCGTTCGATTACCTTTCTCAGACGCGCGGTTGCTGATCTGATTCTTGATGATAACGTTTTGGTCACCTGTTTTTGCGGGCAGCTGATACCCAAGGCCGTCAGCCATTCACTGCGCGTGTGTTTGATCGCAAGTATAAAATATAGAATTGAGGCGGCCTCACGGGAACAGGGGCTAGCGGATAAAGATGCCGCCAAACTGGTGCAGAAGCGCGAAGAAGATTGTTCGGCCTGGATCGATATGCTCTTCAATAAAAGCGATCCATGGGATGCCGATCTCTATGATATCGTCATACCTGCGGACAAAATGGCGCCGTCAGATGCAGCGGCCCTCATTGCTGACAATGCTCTCAGCGATGTGGTTCGGCCAACGGAAACTTCCAAGCAGGCTCTGGCGGATTTTCGTCTCGCGGCCTGTGCGCAAGAGGCTCTGGCACGGGAGGGACATACCTTAGACGTTAGCGCCCAAAATGGTTCAATTATCATTACCATCAATAAACATGTTCTGATGTTGAACCGTCTGCAGGATGAGCTCAGATCGATTGCAGAGCAGGTCCCCGGTGTCAAAGGGGTGGAAACAAAAGTCGGCCAGGACTTTCACAAGTCAGACATCTATCGCAAACACGATTTTGAAATGCCTTCAAAAGTACTGCTGGTAGATGATGAGCGCGAATTTGTGCAAACGCTCTCAGAACGGTTAATGCTGCGTGATATGGGCCCGGCGGTCGCCTATGACGGCGAATCAGCCCTCAAGCTGATTAAAGAAGACGAACCGGAGGTGATGATCGTTGATCTTAAAATGCCGGGTATTGACGGCCTCGACGTTTTACGAAAAGTTAAGGAAACCCGCCCGGAGATCGAGGTGATCATCCTTACCGGGCATGGACATGAAGAGGACCGGGAATTGTGCATGCAGCTGGGGGCTTTTGCATACTTACAGAAACCGCTGGACATCAATGAGCTCAGTGAAATTATCAAAAAGGCCAATGAGAAAATTCGCCGGGAAAAAACATCTAAACGCTAAACGGCCGGCCCTGATTATTGCGGTCTGTGCCAAACCCCTACCTGAAGGGTGTCGAAATGCCGCTATCGATTTTTAGTAGACTCAAACCGCGCTTTTGGGATCATGAAGATGCCATCGGAGGACCCTATAGGCACCATTTTGATTTCCGCAGCATCTGGAAACGAGCGGTTCTGTTAATCGCAACCGTGGCGCTCGTTCCGCTGATCATATGGGCCTTAGCTGGCTACCGCTTGCATCTGGACACCACCGAAGCGGAACTGAAATTGCGCACCTCTCAACTGGTTTCGAATTCGTGGCGATCGGTTGCGCTTTTTTTATCGGAACGCCGGTTGGTGTTAGATTTTATTGCTCATGATCATACTTTTGAAACGTTGAATGATAAAGCGCACCTCACTGCGATTCTTGACAACCTCAATAAGCGATTCCGTGGTTTCACGGATTTAGGCCTTATCGACAGCACGGGCATACAGCAAACCTATGTCGGATCTCATCAACTGGGCGGCCTGGACTACAGCAATGAACCCTGGTTCCGCCAGGTCTTGAAACACGGTGTCTATATCAGTGAACTGGTCCTGGGATATCGCGAAGAACCGCACCTTGATTTCGCCGTCAAAAGGGATTTGCCGAATGGCTCATTTTTTGTGCTACGCGCAGCCCTGGATGCCATAAAGTTGAATGAATTGATTGCTCAGTTTGAAGTCGGGGAAAAAACCGACGCGTTCGTTATCAACCGAGCGGGCGTGCTGCAAACGCCTTCCCGCTATTATGGATCGGTTTTTAATCAGATTCCGATTCGCATCCCGGATTACTCACCCAAGGCTCAGGTATTTGAGAGTAAAAACAATAAAAACGAACGGATGGTCATCGGTTATGCTGATATCCCCGAAACGCCTTTTATTTTAATTATCGTCAAACAAAAAGGTGAACTCGTCCAACCCTGGTATAAGACCGGTTGGGCCTTTACCGCAATTTTGGCAACCAGCATTTTGATGATATTGCTGGTAACCCTCGCCGTTGCCTCGCGTCTGGTCGATCAGATTCACGCGGCCGATCAGGAGCGCGTCGACACCTTGCATCAGGCCGAATACACCCATAAGATGGTATCTCTGGGGCGCCTGGCTTCCGGTGTCGCCCATGAAATTAATAACCCGCTGGCCATTATTAACGAGAAGGCCGGACATATTAAAGACATATTCACCCTGACCGATTCCTATGCACAAAACCCGAAGCTCATCGGTCTTGTGGACTCGGTGCTTGCCACGGTGAAGCGCTGCGCAGAGGTCACCAAGGGACTGTTGAATTTTGCGCGTCATCTCAATTTAAGCATCCAGATCATCGACCTGCAGGAAATTGCCAGCGAGGTCAAAGGCGTTTTGGCCAAAGAAGCCGAATTCAGATCTATTACAGTCGGAGTGGATATCTCCGCAGACATTCCGCCGTTTGAGAGTGATCGCGGTAAATTGGAACAGATTTTTTTTAATCTGTTTAACAATGCCTTTGCAACCATGAAAGACGGCGGCCACCTTGAGATTATGTCCAAGCGCGAGGATGCGGATTTTGTCTCGATTACTTTTTCCGACAGCGGCCCGGGTATTGCTGAAGCGGATCTCAAGCACGTTTTCGAGCCGTTTTTTTACTCGAGAGCCGGTGAAAGCAGGACGGGTCTCGGCCTGGCCGTTACCTATGCGCTGGTTCAGGAAATCGGGGGCCGGGTCAGTGTCCAGAGCGAGCTCGGCAAGGGAACCCGTTTTAATATCCGGCTGCCGCTTAAAATGCCGCCAGAGGAGCAAAAGGACACCGGCGAATAGGATCCGGGCGCATCCCCTGTTCGGTCACTAAAGAAAAGGAGTTTTTATGCGCGCCAAGCTAGAACCCGTTAATGAGACCGGTCTGCAGTTTTTCGGGCAAATGACGGCATCGATATCCCATGAGATTAAAAATGTACTGGCAATCATAAATGAAAATGCCGGGCTTCTCGAGGACCTTGCACTCATGGCAGACCGGGGGGCGGCGATCGAAACGCAGCGGCTGAAAAAAATGTCCATGACGGTTATGAAACAGGTTAGCCGGGCGGACGCCATCGTGAAAAACATGAACCGCCTGGCTCACAGCGTTGATGATTCGGTCAAAACCATTGATCTAAATGACATATTGGAACTGCTGCTGGCGTTATCAAATCGATTCGCATCCACGCGCGGTGTTGCTGTGCAGCCAAAACTAAAGCAAGATCCGGTGAAGTTAAGGACCTCACCGTTTTTATTAATGAATCTGCTCTGGATATGCCTGGATTTTGCAATGGACGTGGCGGGTGAAGATAAAATTGTTGAACTGGTCACCCAAAAAACCGAAGGCGGGATTGAGGTTTTTTTCAAACATCTGGGAGATCTATCCGGCGACCTATTGAGGCCACTTCCGGCTGAACTTGAAAATGGCCTCTGCGAACTGCTCAGGGCCGAGCTGGAAGTCAGCGCCGGGAACCAAGAAATTGTTGTCAGAATTGCCGAGGACATTGACAGAGACTAATACCTAAATTTTGTATGAAAATAGATGAGAATATTTTCATTTTTTAATTACAGCAGGTTGGCTGAAGAATATCGGCCAAATGCTTTTTCTGCCATGTAGCTCAAAAACCAATAAAATACTTTTCGCAAGGAAGACCAATTATGAAAACACGAGTATTGTTGGTTGATGACGAGGAACAATTTGTTGACGCGCTATCTGAACGATTGGCCATTCGCGATTATGAAATTACATCATCCGTAAATGGTAAAGATGCTCTCGAGAAGATCAGGCAATACAATTATGATGTGGTTATCCTTGATGTCGCCATGCCGGGTACTGACGGGATAGAAGTTCTTCGTGAAATCAAAAAATTAAAACCATTGACCGAGGTCATCATGTTAACCGGGCAAGGAACGGTGGAGACTGCTATCGAAGGCATGAAACTGGGTGCTTTTGATTTTCTTATGAAGCCCTGTGATACGGAAGAGTTGGACACCAAAATCAAGAAAGCTTTTGCGCGCAAAGACGAGCATGAGGAGCGCATACGAGCAGCAATGTTAAACGGCAGCATCTCCTCTCCCAGGTCTGTCTTGGAAAATGATTAATTGTCGAGGTATATCGCATGTCCGCAAAGGTGTTGATCGTTGACGACGAAAAAGATTTTTTGGATATCATCGCAGAGCGGATTAGTGCGCGCGGGATGGATGTTTCAACGGCTACTTCGGCCGAGGATGCCTTGAATATGGTTGCAAAAGAATCCTTTGATGTTGTTATTATGGATTTCATGATGCCTGCATTGGACGGATTCAAGGCCCTAAAACTGATGAAGGCAGAGCAGCCAGAAGTGCAAATTATCCTTCTGACCGGAAACGTGCCTGAGGAAAAACGCATCGAGGCCAAAGTACTCGGAGCTCTGGATGTGATTGGAAAACCGCCCGATCTGAAAAAGCTTATTGAAAAGATAAAAAAAGCGAAAAGGGCTAAACGAAACGCTCGCGGAGAAAAAAGGGGTCGTAAGAAAAAATAAAATATGGCCCTGGATAACGACTTTAAGCCTTGTTTTTCAAAACAGCTTTTTTAAGGGACTCAAAAACGTCAGGGCCTTCAACGGCCGCCTTTTGTTTGCCGGTCGCGATTTGTTGGATGAGCTCTATCTTGGGTTTGTCGAAGCTGCTGATCTGCTCATCGATGAGCTTGAGGGTGCCGTGGATCTGGCTGTAAATGACCATGGGGCCATATAACACTTCGTCGCCGGCTTTGGGTGTCAGGGCCCCTAAAATGATATGGCGACTGAGCCGAAATGCTTTCGGCGCCGGCTTGTAATTCAGTAGTTCGGCAAACAGCGTTAGGCTTTCGATGACCCCTTCGGAGTAATCCCTTTCCAGCGCCGCCTTCCCATCTGCGGCAATTTCGTCGATGTCGGTTGGTTTATAAGAAAGATCGAGCTGATCGATGCATGCCTGTTGAATGGCTTCGACCGATTCCTCTTTGCGGCTGATTTTGACATCCGAATCTTTGAGGATCTTGATGATGTTGCGGATTTTAACCATTTCTTTGATCAACGGGCTTTTACGAATGACCACATCCTCAATGGTCGTCCGGTAAATCGGCAGCTCGTTATCCAATACAAATATCTTTTTCTGCTCCTGATCCATCCCTTCGACATACAGGTCCAGATCCCGCTCTTTC
>JAHEIW010000020.1:14066-48811 GCA_024639185.1 Deltaproteobacteria bacterium
TTTACGAATGACCACATCCTCAATGGTCGTCCGGTAAATCGGCAGCTCGTTATCCAATACAAATATCTTTTTCTGCTCCTGATCCATCCCTTCGACATACAGGTCCAGATCCCGCTCTTTCAGGTGTACATAGGAACTCATTTCCAGCAGGCTGCGCATTGCGTCTTTGTCCACTTTGCGGCCGCTTTCCGCCGGTCCACTGGAGGCGATCACTTTGGCCGCCAAGCGGTCAATTTTTATTTTAGTTAACAGATTTTCTTTGAAGGACATGGAACCCCCAATAGGATTTCGGATTTTTCAGGCATGCACGTCTGAATTTAGAATTTGTAAACCGCAATTGATTTTGCTCCGTTACTCCGAATTTAAGACGGTTTCTCTTGCTTTACCACATCGGTTTCAGCAAGTAAACTTAGCTTATAAATACGATCTACCGGTTGTCGTGTTGCCAACCCAACCGTATTCGTATATATAAAAACTTTTTGCAATTGACGCAGCAATGGAAAGCGAGAAGGAAAATGGCAGAGACGGTTAAACTGATTTACGGAAACAAAGAATATGAACTTCCGGTTGTTGAGGGCTCGGAGGGGGAAAAAGCCATCGATATTTCGCAGTTGCGGGCCACCACCGGCCTGATCACGCTGGACCCCGGCTATGCCAATACCGGCAGCTGCACCAGTTCCATAACCTTTATGGACGGGGAAAAGGGGATTTTGCGATATCGCGGTATTCCGGTTGAAGAATTAGCCGAAAAAGCCACATTTAAAGAAACCGTTTATCTCTTGATCAATGGGAAATTGCCTCATCGTGAGGAGCTGACCCGTTTTTCGGTACTGCTCAATGACAATTCCCTGGTGCACGAAGACATGCGGGCCTTTTATGAAAACTTCCCCCGTTCTTCCCATCCCATGGGGATTCTTTCCTCTATGGTCAATGCCCTGCGAAGCTTCTATCCGGAGCTTCAGAACCTGGATGAAGAGATTAACATGACCGTGACCCGCTTGCTATCCAAAATTCGGACGCTGGCGGCGATGTCTTATAAAATTTCAAGGGGTCATAAGGTGGTGTACCCCAGGCCCGATCTGGCGTATTGCGCCAATTTTTTAAATATGATGTTTGATTCACCGGTGAGACCATATGCGCTCGATAACGATGTCGTTAACGCCCTGCGTGTATTCTGGATATTACATGCCGATCATGAACAAAATTGCTCGACATCGGCGGTGCGCCTGGTGGGCAGTGCCCGGGTCAATCTATACGCAGCGATCTCTGCGGGTATTGCCGCTCTGTGGGGCCCGCTGCACGGCGGGGCCAATCAGGCTGTTATTGAAATGCTCAACGATATCGCTCAAAACAAAAATATGGGCCAAGCCATTGAAAGGGCCAAGGATAGAAAAGATCCTTTTCGCCTGATGGGGTTCGGACATCGGGTTTACAAAACCTATGATCCGCGAGCCAGGATTATGAAAAAAATGTGTGATTCATTATTGGACAAGCTCGATTTAACCGATCCCCTCTTGGATATCGCCAAAGAACTGGAAATGGTTGCGCTAAAAGATGACTACTTTATAGAACACAATCTCTATCCCAATGTCGATTTCTACAGCGGAATTGTCCTGCGGGCTATCGGAATCCCCACCAACATGTTTACGGTCTTGTTTGCCATCGGCAGATTGCCGGGTTGGATTGCCCAGTGGAAGGAAAGTCTGGATGATCCCAACTGGAAGCTGGGTCGTCCGCGTCAGATATATACCGGTCCGACCCAGTCCAAATTTATTCCGATCGATGACCGCTAAGTTTGAACGGCTTAACGATATTTAGCCTGCCACTAATAATTATTCACTTTTTTTCTGGCCGTCTTTGTAACCGTCTTCGTAAGCTTTATCCTTGGATTTTTCGTGGCGGTCGTACAAGTAGCCACCGGCAGCCCCGGCGGCCGCCCCGACGGCCAATCCCATGGGAGTGTCGCCCGCCACAGCACCAACGATACCGCCTGCTGCAGCCCCGATGGCGGCACCGCCGCCGACCCGCTTGCCGGTATCAGATGCGCAACCACCGATGACCAGGCCCAGACTGATGACTATAATCGTTACGATTAATAATTTTTTCATGGCATGCTCCTTTCCCCAATTATTGAATATCTTCGGTTGAATATTGATTTTTGCCACCAAGACACGAAGACGCGAAGATTGTTTTTAAAAGAAAGTTTTGCTTTGTGCCTTTGGGTCTTTGTGGCTATCTGTACCGGCTTTCCGGGATCATTTGCAGGGAAATTTCTCAGACAGGAACCTGAACTCCGTATTGACCGGTTTATTTTGCCAGTATTGCGGATGGGCCTTGGCCCACTCAACAAACATATTAACGGCCTGGTTACGCGACGGAGGGGGATCGGGGAAACATACCACTGCGGGTCCATCACCCCCGGAATGGGCGGCCTCATAGTAATCAAAAGCCCCAACCAGATAACCATGGCAAAAATTGATAGCGTGGTTGTAAAAGGGATCGTTAGGGCTTGCAGAACAAAGATTCAGAAGTTGCTCGGTTGTATCAGCCACAAAATCTTGTTGTGTGACCGGACCGGCGAATACAAATCCGGGTAGAAATAATAGCAATACAGCTAAGTGCAAGATCAATTTTGGTTTCATCGTGATGTCCTCCCCTCGCTTATATTGTTTTCTAAAATCCAACATGACCTGCAGTTGAATAGATAAGGTTTTATAGTTGTAATGCTAATCACTAACCTTTGGGCGTCAATTGAAAATTAATTTATCTGTGGTTTTTATTCTCTATCAAGAATAGATGAATTTGACGCGCTTTCCGCTGCTTTGTTATTAGCTCGTTCTTTCTGGCATATCTTTACGCTCTTTCCAGTTTAACCGGTAGCGGCTCTGCTTTCCAGATCTGGTCGCAGTATTCTCGGATAGAGCGGTCGGATGAAAATTTTCCCATGCGGGCGACATTTAGTATCGACATGCGTGCCCAGCGCGATGCATCGCGGTAAGCATCGCTGACCTGCTGCTGGCAGGCGACATAGTCTGCAAAATCAGCCAGCACTAAATATTCATCATGATATAGCAAGGCATCGACGATCGGCTTGAACAGATAGGGGTCCCCACTTGAAAATTTTCCGGATGAAATGGCATCAATGGTCGCTTTTAACGTGACGTCTGACGCATAGACTTCATAGGGGTTGTAACCCGCTGCCTTGCGTTCCTTGACCTGTTGGGCGGTCAGACCGAAGAGGAAAAAATTCTCCGCGCCCACTTCTTCACGCATTTCAACATTGGCGCCGTCCAGCGTCCCGATCGTCAGCGCTCCGTTAAGAGCGAATTTCATGTTGCCGGTGCCGGAGGCTTCCTTGCCGGCCATGGAAATTTGCTCAGACAGATCGGCTGCCGGGTAAATCGACTGGCCGATTTTAACGCTCAGGTCCGGTATAAACACCACCTTGAGCCGGTCTTTGACGTCCGGATCGATGTTGACAACCGCGCCCACGGCATGAATCAGCTTGATGATACGTTTGGCCAGGTCGTAGCCCGGGGCGGCCTTGCCGCCAAAGATAAACGTACGTGGCACGATATCCAGGTCCGGCTGGGCTTTGATGCGCTGGTAAAGCGAGATAATATACAGCACCATCAGATGCTGGCGCTTGTATTCGTGGATCCGTTTGACTTGAATGTCGAACAGCGACTGCGGGTCAACCTGGATGCCGGTCTGGGATTCAATCAAATCGGCCAGGCGATGTTTATTTTCCAGTTTGATGCTTTGCCACCGGGTTTGAAAGTCTGGATCGTCTGCGTGGGGCTCCAGCTTACGAAGGGTTGTCAGGTCGGTTGCCCAGCCGTCGCCAGCGGTTCGTTTGATCAGCGCTGCCAGGCCCGGATTGCTCAGGATCATAAAGCGGCGTGGGCTCACCCCGTTGGTCTTGCTGCTGAACTTTTCGGGCATCATCTCAAAAAAGTCACGCAGCACATCCTTTTTGACCAGTTCGGTGTGCAGGGCGGCCACACCGTTGATGGCGTGGCTGCCGACGCTGGCCAGGTTGGCCATGCGCACCGATCTTTCGCCGGACTCATCGATTAACGACATGCGCGCCAGTCGGTCCTTATCTCCGGGAAAGCGCTCACTCACCTGCTGCAAAAAGCGGTGATTGATTTCATAGATGATCTCCAGATGCCGCGGCAACACCCGTTGAAACAGCGGCAGCGGCCAGGTTTCAAGGGCCTCGGGCAGCAGGGTGTGATTGGTATAGCCGCAGGTTTCAACGGTGATGTGCCAGGCGGTATTCCAATCCATGGCATGTTCATCTACCAGCAGTCGCATCAGTTCGGCCACCGCGACGGCCGGATGCGTATCATTGAGCTGCACGGCCCAAAGTTTGTGCAGGTCCGCCAGTCGACCGCCGGCTTGAAGGTGAAGATTGATGATGTTTTGCAAGGAGCAGGAGACAAAAAAATACTGCTGCTCCAGGCGCAATCTTTTGCCGGCTATGGGCTCGTCATTGGGATACAGGACCTTGGTTAAATTTTCAGAGGCCACCTTTTTATCGACCGCACCGTAGTAATCGCCGAGATTGAATGCCTGAAAATCAAAAGACTCAGCCGCCTCGGCTTTCCACAGACGCAGGGTGTTGCAGGTGTTGACCCGATAGCCGGATATAGGCGTATCATAGGGGGTGCCCTTGACCACCCGGTCCGGCATCCAGCGCACCCGCTCACGGCCGTCGGTATCGCGCTCCTGTACGGTATATCCGCCTAACTTGACTTCGAAGTGGGCTTCGGGTCGCGCGATTTCCCAGGGATTGCCCAGATGCAGCCAGTTGTCGGTCATTTCCACCTGCCAGCCGTCTCGAATCTCCTGGTGAAAGATGCCGTGCTCATAGCGAACCCCGAAGCCGATGGCCGGCACCTGCAGGGTCGCCAGCGAATCCAGGTAGCAGGCCGCCAGCCGACCCAGACCGCCGTTGCCCAGACCGGGCTCCTCTTCCTGTTGCAGCAATTCGTCCAGATTCTGGCCGACAGCTTCCACCGCCTGGCGCACCGGTTCCTGGATTCCCAGATTGATCAGGTTATTGCCCAGATGAGGGCCCAGCAGAAATTCGGCCGACAGATAGCAGACAATCTTGACGTCTTTATGCAGCCAGGTCTCCACTGTTTTAACCCAGCGGTGCAGTAAGCGATCCCTTACGGTATATGCCAGGGCCATGTAATAGTCGTTGGGGGTGGCGATTTCCGGGAATTTTCCCTGAATATAAAACAGGTTGTCAAGCACAGCGCGGCGCAACGTCTCCACGCTGGTGCCGGTGCGGTCGTCTTCGACCAGGATGTGATTACGCGATAGGGGTTTATCAGAAGGTGTCATCGGGGTGTCCTTTCTTGTTAACGAATGAAGAAAAACTTCAGTTAGATTATTACAACATCTTGGTTTCCTATTTGACTTGAAAAAGCTGAAGCAAAGATTGACTATTTTGAATGGATTAAACCTGGCTCGTGCAAAATTCAGGTAGTACGTTTTTTAAAACGGCCATATCATTGGAATGAACAGCGAACCCATCACCCAGACCAGCACATTGAGCGGCATGCCCAATTTAAAGTAATCGCTGAAGCGATAGCCGCCGGGGCTGTAAACCAGCAGGTTGGTCTGATAGCCGATGGGCGTGGCAAAGCAGGCGCTGGCGCCAAAACAGACCGCAATGATAAAGGGTTTGGGATCAACGCCCAGGCCCTGAGCGGCTGAAATGGCAATCGGCAGCAGCAAAATGGCGGTGGCGTTATTGCTGAGTATGTGGGTGCTGATGCTGGTCAGCAGAATGACCCCGCTTAAAACCAGCGCCGGGCTGGCTCCGCTAAAAAGGTTTAAAAATGCTTTGGCGTAAAATTGAGAGGCGCCTGTTTTTTCCAGGGCAGCACTTAGGGCAATTGTCGCAATAATAATCAGAAGGACGCGGCCGTCCATGGCGCGGTAGGCACTGCGCAACTCCAGACAGCGGGTGATGACCATCAGAAAGGCGGCCGCCATAGCGCACACCATAATATCGGCCAATCCTGTGCTGGCGGCGACAATCATGGCACCGAATATCAGAAATGCGCGTCGCGCCAGCCGTTTGTGCACGATTTCATGGTGGACATCTTCGACGATGATAAAATCCCTTTCGCCGCGCAGCCGCTCCAGCGACGGTTGCGGCAGCCGCGCCAGCAAGATATCACCGATTTTTAAACGGACGTCTTTGACTTTGGGCTCGGCATAATGCAGCTCTCGGCGTTTAATGGCGATAATGTGAATATCCGGATCGCGCCGCAGGCGGCTGGATACCAGCCGTTGACCTATCAGAGAAGACTGGGGCGGGATGATTAACTCGACAATCAGGGATTCTGTTTGTTCGGCCTCTAAATTTATGCCCTGTTCTGCAAGAGGCAGTTGAACCAGATCCTCATGAAGTATTTCCACCAGATCATTGGCCGAACCTTTGACCAGCAGCAGATCATCCGCTGCCATCTTAACTTTATCCCTGTCAGGGTAGTAAACATGCGAGTAGCGGATAAGTTCGAGAACGTCCATGCCCGGATATTTTTGTGAAAAATACGATTTCGGGTCCTTTCCAATGATGGTGCTTTCGCGCGGGACAACTAATTCGGCCAGATAGCGCCGATGGTCGTCATCTTTTAACTCGCATACCGGATTGTGCACGCTGGGCATCAGCTTGGGAGCGGCAAAAATCAGAAACAAAATGCCCAGCAGGGCAATCGGCAAACCAAGGGGCGACAGTTCAAACATACCCAGAGAGTCAAAGCCCTGAGCGGCACTCAGATCACTGATGATGATGTTGGTGGATGTACCGATCAGCGTGCAGGTACCGGCTAAAATGGAGGCGTAGGAGATGGGAATTAAAAATTTGGAGGGGCTGAATTTCAACTCGCAACTGAGGCTCAGAATAATAGGGATGAACAGCACCACCACCGGAGTGTTGTTGATAAAGGCCGAAGCCGTGCCCACAATCACCAGGATTAAAAATATCGCCAGACCGGGTCGGCCCCGTGAAACATCGATGACCCTTTCGCCGATATATCCGACCGCTCCGGTGCGGATCATGCCTTTGCTGATCATAAACATGGACCCCACGGTGATTACCGCCGGGCTGGCAAAACCTGCTATAGCCTCTTTAGGTGCTAAAATTCCGCTGAGAACCAGCGCAACCATGATGCCGATGGAGGTCAGATCCACAGGCAGCTTTTCGGTTACCAGCAGAATCATGGCCGCAATTAAAATGGCGGTCACCAACCAGATTTCCATATGACACCCTCAACAAGGTAACGGTTTTAAGTGGAGGCCGAACCCCGCTTATAAAAATTGGTTACAATAGTAGAGACCTTGTTTTCAAGTTAAAACTAAGACCTAACTTTAATTCAAAAATCATATTGTCAAGATTTCAGTTTCTTCAATCTCTTTGACAAAGATCCAGTCATTTTTACAAAGGCTTATTGTCAGTCGATCGGCTATCTTAAAAGACCGATAAAGGCCATTTATCGCAACAATTTTTATTGCCCTTTATTTACAAAATATAGGTTGCAATTTTCTATCATATTACTGTATATACATCTATACATTTAGTCGACTAACCAAAATGCCGAAACCATTCATTTTCACCTTTTATCGGTCAGCCGCCGTTTTGGTGATCGTGCCTCCATCCGCAAAGGTGACCCGGTGAAAATTGTTGACAGTTCCAATCCGATCCCCAAATACCTCCAGATCAGTGCCTGGTTAAATGAGCTTATTGAAACCGGAAGATACCGGACCGGTGAACAGCTGCCTTCCGAGCATAAGCTGGCCAAAATGTGCGACGTGACCCGCACTACCGTCCGACAGGCCATTGCGGAATTAACTGCCAGGGGCCTGCTGCGCAAAGAAAAAGGAACCGGCACCTTTGTGTCCGCCCCGGCGCCAGCCGAGTTGCGGCAAAAACTGGAGTATATTTCAAGCACGACGGACCTGATGCAGGATAGCGGCATCGCTCAAAGTACCAGGGTCCTGGAAAAACGAGTTGTGCAGGCCGAAGATCAGATTGCCAAACTTTTATTTTTAGGTGCTAATAAAAAAGTCATCCTGTTGCGGCGGGTTCGCATGGGGGACGGTACGCCTTACGTTTATGAGGAAAGTTACCTGCCGTATGACTTATTTAGAGGCATTTTGGACAAGAATTTAACCGGATCGATGTACAAACTCATTTCAGAGCAGTTCAATGTTGTTTTGGCCCGCTGCGCTCAGACCATCAGTGCCGTTAATCTAATTGCCGATGTTGCTAAAATTCTAAAATTGCCAGCAAATGCCGCCGGAATTTTCATGGAAAGCCTCACTTTCGATGAAAACAGTATCCCGGTTGAGCTGCTTTATTCTTATCTGCGAGGGGATACCTACAAATTGGAAATCGAGCTGGGACGGTATCACGCTGGCGCGAAGGATTTGAATATAAAGACCGACTAAAATCAAATCAAGCATCATTGAGGAGGATAAAATGGCGATCGTCAATGCAAAAGAGATGCTGTTGAAGGCCACGACTGAAAAATATGCGGTTGGGGCGTTTAACTGTACCAATCTCATCCAAATGGAGGCGGTTGTGGATGCGTCCATCGAGTTGAACGCACCCCTGATTGTGCAGTGCTCGGTGGCACCGTCAAAATTTTTAAAACCCCAGGTCGTTGGTGCGATTTACAAAACCCTTGCGGCAGAGGCACCGATTCCGATCTGTTTGCATCTGGATCACTGCAATGATGTGGAATTCTGTAAAGTTTGCGCCGATGCCGGATACACCAACATCATGATCGATGCTTCCAAACAGGAATTTAGCGAAAACATCCGCCAAACCAAGGCGGTAGTGGACTATTGCCATGCAGCCGGCGGCATATCCGTTGAAGGTGAGCTGGGCACCGTATCCGGGGTCGAGGATCAGGTGCGGGTGGCTGAAAGCGAGGTGGAATTGTGTGATCCCGAGCAGGCACTGACTTTTGTCGATCAGACCGGTGTCGATATTTTTGCACCGGGTATTGGTACCGCCCACGGGGTGTACAAGACCAAAAATCCCAAAATCGATTTTGGGCGCCTGGAAAAAATAGCCGCCTTGATTAACGGCCAGCAGTTGCGCGTTCCCCTGGTGATCCACGGCGGTACGGGTCTAAAACCGGATGTCGTTAAAAACCTTATTTCCCTGGGCGGATCCAAATTCAATGTTTCCACCGACTTGAAGCACACCCTGATCGATACGACCTACGACTATATTTCTGAAAATCGGGATCAGTACAATCCGGGCAAAATCGATGCGGCCGTCAAAGAAGCCATCAAGGATAAAATCAAGTATTGGATTGAGTTGCTGGGCAGCTCTAATAGGGCTTAATCGCCGGCGTAAAAAGGTTGTGCCTGTCACCCGTTAGCCCGTTTGCCGGTTAAAAATAAAATTAGACACTATTCCGCATACAACGGGCGCAACCGGCAACCGGCTAACCGGTCAACTGAATGAGGGGGAGGGTAAGATATGTCAGAACTAAAAGCCATTTTCTGGGATCAGGACGGGGTGATCATCGATACTGAAAAAGATGGTCACCGGGTGGCCTTTAACAAGATGTTTAAAGACTCCGGATACGATTTTAGCTGGGATGTGGACACCTATGGCGAATTGCTTCAGATATCGGGCGGTAAAGAACGCATGCGCCATTATTTTACCGCGAAAGGAATTTTACTGGAAGGGATCGTCGAAAAAGACAATGATTTTCTACTGAGCCTGCACAAGAAAAAAACCGCCATTTTTGTTGATATGATTGAAAGCGGCATCCTGCCGCTCAGGGCCGGTGTGCATCGGTTGATGCAGGAAGCCATGGCCGCCGGTTTGCGATTGGGGGTCTGCACAACGGCCAATGAACGCTCGGCCAATGCAATTGCGAAAGGAATGCTGGGCGACATTAACCTGGAATTTGTACTGGCCGGAGACGTGGTCAATAAGAAAAAACCGGATCCGGAAATTTACCTGCTGGCGCTTGAAAAATCGGACCTATCACCCGAGCAGTGCATTGTGATCGAGGATTCACGCAACGGGTTGCTGGCGGCCCAGGCGGCCGGTCTGCGATCGGTGGCGACCACCAACGTTTATACCGAAACGGAAGATTTGAGCCCGGCTTCCATTGTGGTGACCTCGCTGGGGGATCCGGATGGCGAAAAGGGGGTGCTGAAGCAATCCGCCAAATCGATTGAGTTTGACGGCGTCTTACACGCCGATCAATTAATCGAATTTTTCTCAGATTGAGAACAACAGCATTGTTTTGTTCCGATAAATGTTAATGAGGACGAATGCCGGTCATGTCATTTGCCTTGGGACGATATGAATTCCGTGGTGCATGTGGCCCGATATTGGGCATGACATTCAAATGAGGGGTGATCCAATTGCTTTGATACAGGTCATCGCGATATCGGGCCACGATGTATCTTTATACCCATTTGTTACATATCGTCTATCAGCAAATAACATGACCGTTCATGAATCGAGATACTGCATGATTTAACGTGGCGTCACCTTGGGTATCGATAGTGATTTAAATTCATGACTATGACACAGGAATAGGGGATCAAAAATGATTATCGGCGTTCTAAAGGAAATCAAGGCTGATGAGAATCGCGTGGCACTGTCTCCCGGGGGCGTTGAATTTATGCGCCAAAACGGCCATTCGATCCTGATCGAAAAAGATGCCGGCAAACCCAGTGGATTCAGTGACGGCCTCTACGAGAAAGCCGGGGCGGAAATTGTGAACAAACCCAAGGCGGTTTATGAGCGGGCCGAAATGATTCTGCGGGTCAAGGAGCCGCTGCCTTCCGAATACCCGTTCCTGAAAAAAGGCCAGATTTATTTCGCTTATCTTCACCTGGCAGCCTCTGAAACGGTGACCCGGGCCATGCTCGATTCCGGGATGGTCTGCATTGCCTACGAAACCATCCAGAATGATAACGGTTCCCTGCCGCTGCTCAAACCCATGAGCGAAGTTGCCGGTGACATGGCCATTCAACAGGGCGCCAAATACCTTGAAATGGCTCAGGGGGGCCACGGGGTTTTGCTCGGAGGCGTGCCGGGTGTTGATCCGGCTACCGTTGTGATTCTGGGCGGTGGCGTTGTCGGCATCAATGCCGCCAAGCTGGCCAGTGGCCTGGGGGCAAAAGTGTACATCCTCGATATCGACCTGAATCGTTTGCGCTATCTGAGCGATGTGATGCCGGGTCATTGTATTACGCTGATGTCCAGCCCGGCGGCCATTCGCGAGGTGCTGCCCAAAGCCGACGTTGTCGTGGGAGCAGTGCTGGTTCCGGGTAGTAAAACGCCCACGCTGGTCAGCCGTGAGATGCTCAAGAGCATGAAGAAAGGATCGGTTCTGGTGGATGTCTCCATCGACCAGGGCGGCTGTTTTGAAACATCCAAAGAAACCACCCATGCCGATCCAACTTACACCGTCAACGGCATTATTCATTATGCCGTCAGCAATATGCCCGGGGCTTTACCACGCACATCCACCCTGGCTTTAAACAATGCGACCCTGCCGTATGCGGTTGAAGTTGCCAACTTGGGTTGGAAAAAGGCCATGCTGGAAAATCCTGAGATCAAACGCGGCGCCAATGTGGTGGAAGGTAAGGTGACATATCAGGGGGTCGCTGAGGCTTTTGGATTAAAACATTCACCCATCGACAAATTACTTTAGAAGCGGTCTCAAAAATGCATCTAACGCCTAATGGCTGTGTTGCCCAGAATAAATGGGGCACACATCTATTTTTACAAGCACTAAAGTGTGCATCAAACCGATTCAAAATGCTCGAATACTGTCGTGTATGCTCCACTTTTGAATCGGCCTGCGACGAGCTCAGTCGAGTCGTTTTCGCCTTGCCCTTAGACGTTACCTACTATTTTTTAAACCGCTTTAACGGTGAATTTTACTTAAGTAAATAGTGAAAAGGAGTCAGAAATGATTGTAGGCATTTTAAAAGAGATCAAGACTGAGGAAAATCGCGTGTGCATGACACCGGCCGGCGTGGAGGTTATGCGGCAAAACGGCCATGAGGTTCTGGTTGAGAAAAATGCCGGCAGAGGCAGCGGATTTCAAAACAGCGCTTATAAAAATGCGGACGCTGAAATCATCAACTCCCCCAAGGAAATATTCAAACGCGCCAAAATGGTGATGCATGTCAAAGAGCCCCTGCCAGCCGAATATGACCTTATACGCAAGGACCAGATTATTTTTACCTATCTGCATCTGGCGGCAGCCGAAGAATTGACCCGGGTGCTGATTAAAAGCGGCTCAATCGGAATTGCCTATGAAACGATTCAGAAAGACGATGGTTCTTTGCCGCTGCTGACGCCGATGAGCGAGGTGGCCGGCCGCATGGCGATCCAACAGGGCGCCAAATATCTGGAAATGGCCCACGGTGGCCACGGTGTTCTGTTGGGCGGCGTACCCGGCGTCGATCCGGGCACGGTTGTCATCATCGGCGGCGGTGTGGTGGGCACCAATGCCGCTAAGATGGCCTGCGGACTGGGTGCCAAGGTTTATATCCTGGATATGAACCTGGAGCGCCTGCGCTACTTGAGCGATGTGATGCCCAGCAACTGCTTTTTACTGATGTCCAAGCCCAGCACTGTGCGTCGGCTGATCAAGGAAGCTGATGTGGTTGTCGGCGCCGTGCTGATTCCGGGCGCCAAAGCGCCCCGCTTGATTACCCGGGAAATGCTGAAAACGATGAAAAAGGGTGCCGTGCTGGTGGATGTGGCCATTGACCAGGGCGGCTGCTTTGAGACATCCAAAGCCACGACCCACGGTGAACCGATTTACGAAGTTGAGGGCGTGGTTCATTACGGCGTGGCCAATATGCCCGGCGCGGTTCCCAAAACGTCCACCCTGGCGCTGACCAATGCCACCTTGCCATACGCGGTGGAAATTGCCAACTTGGGCTGGAAAAAGGCCATGCAACAAAATCCTGAAATCAAGTACGGCGCCAACGTGGTTAAAGGCAAGGTCACCTATGAGGGTGTTGCCGAAGCGTTTGACCTTAAGTTCACCCCAATCGACTCACTACTTTAAAACTGCTTTCGGTTCTTCATCTAATGGCCGATGGCTGTGTTACAAGTCGTTTCGAAATACTCGCGTACTACCGTGTACGCTCCGTTTTCGAAACGCCTTGCGCCTTGCCCTCGACCATAACCTGAGGCCGAAACCAGTTTTACAGTAATTTTAATTATAGCAAAATACGAACAGGGTATACAGGTAACACCTAAACAATAAACCTATGAACCCAGAACGCTGAACCTTGGAACCCAAATTTATTTCATAAATTTGAAAGAAGGAGATAGAAATGAAAAAGGAATTGAAGGATTGGTTCGTGCCCTGGCTGATGACTGCCAGAGAATATAACACCAGCATTCTGGATAAAGCCTGGGCCCAGCCGGATCATGCCCGTCTGATGCTGAATGAAAATCCGATTCAACCGTCTGAAAAGATTATTGAAGCGATTGCCGATGCGGCACGACACGGCAACTGGTATCCGGACAGCTTTAAAGCGTTGCGCACCAAAATCGGACAGATGTATGATCTGGGTCCCGATAATGTGGCGCTGTGCAATGGTTCATCGGAGACCATCGATGCCATGATGCGTATTTTCATGCAGCCCGGAGAAGAAATTATTATGTCCACCCCGACCTTTGAGCTGTTTCCGGTGCGGGCTGAGCTGTGCGGTTGCAAGGCGGTGCAAATTCCCCTGCGCGAGGGCGATCTGCAGTATGATGTCGACGGTATGCTCAATGCGATCAGCGACAAGACCAAATTGATGCTGGTTATCAATCCCAACAACCCCACCGGCGTGTTTATCGATGATGACGACTTGATCCGGTTCTGTGAAACCGGAATTCCGCTGTGCATTGACGAGGCCTATGCCGCCTATACACCCGAGCGCAAGACCAAGGCCCCGCTGATCAAAAAATATCCGCATGTGTTTTTATCCGTTACCCTCTCCAAAGCGCACGGGTTTGCCGGTATTCGCTTTGGCTATGTGCTGGGCTCCGAAGAGATGATCAAGGCCTTTAACACCATGTTTTTGCCCTGGAATGTCAGCCTGATGTCGGCCGCGGCTGCCGAGGCCATCTTTGATTATCCGGCTGAAGTCGAAGACAAGGTCAAGCACAACAACAGCTGGATGGATCGCTTTAGCGATGAGTTACGGAAATTGGGTCTCAAGCCTTATCCGGCCCACGGTAATTATATGCTGGTGGACGCTTCCATGACGGGTAAAACCACCTCTGAAATCCTGGATGCGGCCATAAAGACCCATAAAGTGTATCTAAAGCGCATCGGTGAAATCCACGGCAAATCCGGTTATTTTCGCGTCACGCCCGGGGTTGATGAAGAAAACGAGCGCTTTATCACGTTTATCCGGGAATACTTTGGCTAACGATATAGTCAATAAGTTAATTGGTTAATTAGTTAAATAGTTGGAGGATTGCGCCCATTTAAAACAACTTATCCCATGGACAATTTGATCTGTCGGGAAGTTTTTAATTCCAAGCATGTCATTTTCGCGAAGCTTGTCCCCGCGCAAGCGGAGAGCGGGAATCCAGGAATGTTTACCGATAATTCTAGTGGCCCGCCCCATCTCAACAGGGGCAAGCGGCGGTACGGCTGCGGCGTACCTGCCCCTGAACTCTTCAAGGATCAGGCGTAAACCAAAACGTTCAAATCGGTGCAACAGACCAGGCCGGAAAACGACAACTCAAGGGTCCAGATCAACCATTCAGGCTGGAAATCGACACGTCTTGGCACGGGCCGCATATACCTTCGCTTTAAGCTCCGATAGGCAGATCGACGCCCAATCGGGTATGAACTTCTTTTTTGCTACTGTCTTCCGCTTTGAAATTATTTACTATTTAACCAATTATACCGCTTGTCATAATAATGTTCCGCAAAAAGGATGGCGGCATAAGTGTTGTAGCAAAAAAACGTCCCGCAATCGGAACGTTTTTTTGACAACCACTATAACTATTCGACTATTTATCCTGCGGACTAAGCCTAATTTTTATAATCTGCAGGTACGCTAAAATTTTTTGGTGATTTTACGGATATCCCATTAGCAAAGGAGCTCTGTTTTGAAGGACAGCGTGCAGGTTGTTATTATCGGCGGCGGTATTATCGGCTGCAGCACCGCCTACCATCTGGCAAAGATGGGCTGGCAGGATGTGGTGCTGATCGAAAAAGACGAGTTGACCAGCGGTTCCACCTGGCACGCCGCCGGGCTGGTGGGGCAGCTGCGTTCGGATCGCAACCTGACGCGCATGCTGCAATACAGCGTTGATCTTTACGGGCAGCTTGAGTCCGAAACGGGGTTACATACGGGATGGAAAAAAACCGGCTGCCTGCATCTGGCCAGCACAGCCGAACGCATGCTGGAACTCAAAAGGGGCGCCACCACTGCACGCAGCTTCGGGTTGGAATTGCACATCATAACGCCCAAAGAGGCTCATGACCTTTGTCCGATTATATCTCTGGACGGTCTCATCGGTGCTGCCTTTATGCCGACTGACGGACAGGCCGATCCGTCCGGCATCACTCAGGCCCTGGCCAGGGGGGCTCGTAATTGCGGGGCCACCATTTATCGCCATACCCTGGTAACCGGGTTTGAATTTGGTCGCAAGCGCGTCTCGGCCGTTAAAACCACGCGGGGTGACATCCAGTGTGAGATCGTTGTTAACTGTAGCGGGATGTGGGGCCACCAGATGGGGCGCATGCTGGGGGTCAACACGCCAGTGGTACCCTTCCAGCATCAATATCTGGTCAGCGAAGTAATTGATGGGATTCCGCAAGATATTCCGACCATCCGCGATAAGGACAATTTGATCTACTATAAAGGCGAAGTCGGCGGGCTGGTGATGGGAGGTTATGAAAGAAACGGTATTCCCTGGGCAGTTGATGAAGTGCCCAACGATTTTTCCTCACGCCTGCTCGATTCCAACACCGATCATTTTATGCAGCTGGCCGAGCCCGCTGTGCTGCGCACCCCCTGTTTGCAAACGGTTGGTATTTCCGAACTCATTAACGGCCCCGAAGCCTTCACACCGGACGGCAATGCGATCATGGGGCCGGCACCGGAGCTGGATAACTGTTTTGTGGCCGTAGGATTCAATGCTTTTGGCATAGCAGCGGGCGGTGGGGCCGGTAAAATGATGGCCGAGTGGATTGTCGAAGGCGAACCCAGCCTGAATATCTGGCCTCTGGACATTCGCCGGCTCGGGCCGCACCACCGCAGCCGGTCATACAACCTGGAGCGCACCCGTGAGATCTATGGCAAGCATTACACCATCCATTGGCCCAACGAAGAACACGAATCCGCCCGGGGAATCCGGCGTACGCCGCTGTATGCGCTCCTCAAGGAAAAGGGTGCTGTCTTCGGTGCCAAATACGGCTGGGAGCGACCGAACTGGTTTGCCCCCGATGGCATCGAACCCATTGACGAATTGACATTTGGCATCCCCAACTGGTTTGAACATGTCGGCAACGAGCATCAGGCTGCCCGTGAAAAGGTGGTGTTGATCGATCAGTCCTCTTTTAGCAAGTTTGAAATCGAAGGTCCCAAAGCGCTGGATTTTCTGAACTGGCTGGCGGCCAACAATATCGACAAACCTGTTGGCAGTGTTGCCTATACTCAATTGTGCAATGCGCGCGGTACCATTGAATGCGATCTGACGATTACCCGGCTTGCCGATGACAGATTTTTCCTGGTCACCGGCACCGCTTTCGGACGCCATGATGCCGAATGGATCAAAAAACACATGCCCGCTGACGGCAGTGTTTCTTTTCGGGATGTCACCGCCGGACTGGCCGTGATCAATGTGATCGGTCCGCGGTCCCGCCAATTGCTTGAAAAGGTCACTCGCAGCGACATCGGCAATGAGAATTTTGGTCATGGCAAATGCAAAACCATGACCATCGGTAGTGCACCCGTCACAGCGATGCGGATGACTTATGTAGGTGAGCTGGGCTATGAACTTTATATACCGGCTGAGTTCGCCGCTCATGTTTACGAGAGCCTCTGGGATGCCGGCCAACCCCTGGGCGTCTGTAATGCGGGTTACCGGGCTATCAATTCTTTGCACCTGGAAAAAGGCTATTGTCTGTGGGGAGCTGAGCTGACGCCTGAATATACCCCTTATGATGCCGGGCTGGGCTTTTGCGTGGCATTAAACAAGGGTGATTTTCTCGGTCGTGAGGCCCTGGTCAAATCAAAAAAGCAAGGCCTGCCCCGGAAACTGTGCACCTTTACCATTGACGCCGATCAGCCGGTTATGTTGCGAGGCAGCGAACCGATTGTGCACAAGGGCAAGGTCATCGGTGTGACGACCAGTGCCGGCTATGGATACACGGTTGCCAAAACCATTGCATATGGATATGTGCCGCCAGACAAAGCCAATCCGTCCAACAGCTACGAAATCGAATGCTACAAAAAGATTTATCCTGCCACATGCATGCCCGGGCGGGCTCTATATGATCCCGAGCGCAAGAAAATATTTTCCTGAGATCAAGTTTTAAAATACATTTTTGAGATCGCTTTAACATTGACTTTAGGATTATCTACCTTAAGTTGATGGATTATAACGCTAAAATCTTCTTGCACATGATCAAATAAAATGGTTGCAAATTGACGAACGTGAAAGGAGGACCAAATGATCGTACACAAAAAACGCATTTTTTTCTTGATGTTTGGCGTGTTCACCTTACTTTTCATTGCTGGTTGTTGTGCTAACATAAAACAAATGCCGGCGGCAGCCGGTACCCCACAGATTGAAAAAAATAATGTCGTTTTCAAGGGCGGGAAATCACAAAGCGGCTCGGTTCAAATGATATCCGTGGAAGTTTATTGCCCCACAGGGGACGGTACCAATGACATAAAAATCGGTTGGGCGGGAACCAGCAGCGGCAGTGGAGAGTTGGCATCGATTAATTTTCCGGAAGCACACTTTGGCGACGGGCCTTCCAAAGTGGAGATCAAAGCCTGCCATCACAACAGTATGCGAGTAGAAGCCTTCGACCAAAACAACAACATGATTGCTGATGCTGCAATTCCTTCCAACGAGCAGCATGTGTCCAAGACACTTGTCCTGCAGGGCGGCAATATTCGCCGTATCGATGTTATTGGAGCTGAAATCGGGATTAATGATGTGTGCTGGTAGTATTGATTGCCAGCTGCTCCCAGCAGATGAGACCCGGCAGCGGCGAACAAACCGAAGTGCTTTATTGACTATTTCAAATTTAATCAGAAATAATTAAAGTTTTGAGCTGTACAAAATCCTCAACCACGGTATCGGCACCTGCCTGAAGCAGGTCTGCTTTTAAGCGGGCCTTGGCAGGGGCGGACAGGAGCACCCCGATGCCTTTAAATCCGGCTGCCGCTCTTTTGGCGGCTACCATATCGTCGGGCATGTCACCGACATAAAAATATTCAGCAACCGGATTTTTAATTTCTGCTGCGATGGTATCGAGCATATAGGGGTGGGGCTTGCTTAATGAAACCTTTTTACCCTCTGCTTGCAATACCTGTTTCTCTTTCTCAAGGCAGTCCTCAAGCGCCATTATCCGGGTGAAATACTTTCGGATACCAAAATGATCCAGCGGAGAATCTGCTTCGGCTCGCGGTCTGCCGGTCGCAATCGCCAGAACGTGTCTTGCGGCCAATTCGTCAAGCAAGTCTTTATCAATGAGCAATGCCTCGCGATGGATCAAACCGTCGCCCTGGTAAAACTTTGGTGTCTGATCGTAGGTAGCCTCAAACAGGTCCTTTCCCAAATACACTTCCTGAAAAATTTGCTTTATAATGTTGCCGCTGCCCACATCCCCCGTGTACAAGCCATAAATAAACGCATTTTTGGTTTTGCCGATTTTTAGAAGCAAAGCAGTCAAAGGGTTGGGAGTTGATCTTAAGAAATCCCCCAGTGCACCCATGTCGCACTGACTGATGGTTTCCTGATACTGCGCCCAGGGGTCTTTGCTCTCATAGACCGGCGGTTTTTCAATCATGTTAAACAGCAGGTTGATGACCAGACATGATAAATCCCAGTCGTTATTTAGCCCGCCGCTTTGCTTGACCGCAGCCAGGTCGGCCAGCGGAAAAAGCGGCTGCGGTAATTTTTCAAACGACGGAGCGATATTAAAAAAAAGTCTGGCGGTTTGGCGAACCGTTTCACGATACGACCCGGAGACATCGATCAAAACCCCATCCATATCAAAGACGATCAGTTTCTTATTTTTCATTAATATGCTCGTTTTCGATGATATTCATTATTTCCGGAATTGAGGATATAAAATAAAAATGACGGTCTGAAAAGACCTTTTTTTTTCTGCCACTGCGGTCGATGAGAACCGGCATTGTGCTCCATTCCAAAAGGGGCAAATCGGTATAGCCGTCACCGACCACCATCGTATGATCCGGAGGTAAATCTAACCGGTGCATCATCTGCAGCTTATCGGCTGGATTCGGTAATCGAAGTTCCATCCCTCTTATGCGGTCGTCAGCAAACTGGAAGCGGTTGCCCTCGATAAGGCTAAAGCAGCTTAAAAGTCCCGCAAACCTCAGGACCCGCTCGCTTAAATCAGCCGTCCCGCAGCTTAATACCATCATATCATAGCCATCTTTTTTTAATTTCAAGAAGACATTGCGGTCCGCTGTTGATATTTTTTCTGCCAGGATCCGGCATACCCGATCAAGCGCAGCGGACGGTGTGCCCTTTAACATCCGGCTGTAAGATATTTTAAACGTCTTGCGTAACCGCTCGCGTTGATCGGCATAAATGATCGCTTTTGCATATATCCTTTTAAGCCAGCCGAACCCTTTCGGTGTCTGGTTCATAGCGTGAATTAAAAGCGACTGCTCGCTATCAAACGGCTCGAGCGGCAAAATTGTGCCGTCAAAATCCCATACAATGGTCAATGTATTCATTTTAACAGGCCAATATTTCTATAAATATAGGGGGCCACATGCGTATATAAAATTTTAATATATCGATTGACTTTTTGCTGAAAACTTGGTTTTTTGGGTTTACATTTAGGCCCGTAAAATACCCTTTCTAAATAGCTGACAAAGTCGATTAATACAACTTTTTCATGACTGATCTTAAAAGTTGCCGGCTTGACTCGAATGCGCTCTTCAAACGTTCATTGGATTGCTGCTCCAGCGCGGGGATGCATCAGTAATTCGGTCTTCATCTGTTTCCGATTTTTTACTTTTTCGTTTTTCTGTGGGGAAAGATTTAAATTTAAGCCAATCTCAATTAATGAAAAGGAGGATTATTATGACTAAAAAAACCATTGTTGTTTTATGCGTGCTTTCTGCATTTGCGCTGGTATTTACCGGCGGTCTGTATGCAGCTGAAACATTATCTTTGCTGACCTGGAAGGGGTATGCACCTAAAAATTTGGTCGAAAAATTTGAAAAAGAAACCGGTATCACTGTCAAGGTGACGTTTTCCAACAACGAGGAAATGATCGCCAAATTGCGCGCCACCCGCGGCGCCGGTTTCGATCTGGCCCAACCCAGCCAGGACCGCATTGCTGCAGTTCAGGAAAAATATAAGATTTATCAACCGATTGATATGTCCAAAGTCAATACGTCTCAGATTATTCCTTCCATGCTCAAGGCCGTGCAGCTCAATACGATGGTCGATGTTAAATCATACGGTGTGCCCTTTTGCTGGGGGACATCCGGCTTGATTGTTAACCGCAAATTTGCGCCGGATGCCAAAGATTATTCGGATCTGCTCAACGAAGCGTACAAAGGCCGTGTCAGCTACCGCCTCAAAAGGCCGACGCTCATTGCCATGGCCTTTGCGATGGGGGATGACCCCTTTGCCAAATACAGTGACGTCAACGCTTATCAGGCTTTGATGGAAAAAGTCGGCCAGTCCTTAATCGATGCCAAACCGGTTGTCAAAAATTACTGGGCCAATGGAGATGCCTTGCTGCAATCTATGCGCTCTGAAGAAGTGCACCTGGCGATGGCGTGGGATGGTGGCGGCTGGAAGCTGCATGTGGAAAATTCCGATATCGACTTTTTGGCTCCCAAAAGCGGCGCGCTGGGCTGGATCGATACCTTTGCCATTCCGGCCAAAGCCAAAAATGTGGATGCGGCCTACAAGTGGATTAACTTCATGCTCAAGCCCGAAAATGCCGCTCAGTTTACAAATATGGAAAAATACGGCACAGCCTCCCGGGGGGCGATCATGTTGACGAATGTGGACATCCGCGGGAATTTTGAACGCACTTTTCCCCCGGAAGCAATTGACAATATCAAATGGTATCCGCCCGTCCCGGCAAAGCTTGAGGAAATCGAAGGCAAAATTTTGGACAAGGTTAAGGCCGCAAAATAATACCTGGTTTGCATGAAAATTAATGAGAGCCTGTCATTTTTTTTACTGGCTGCAAGTTAAACAGCTTAGAAGTAGACTATGATTGCGCCCAGTTATTAAGGCTGAAAATCATTTTATCTCATTAATTTTCACCCGATGGGCGAGCCGGAGGCTTCCATCTGCTGCGTTATTAAGTACGAGGCATAGTTGACTATAGCCTCGCCCTGAAGTGCCTTGCATATGAAAGCCTCCAACTCGTGCAAAATCCAGGTATAATCTGAATCATGAATGAAAATTAATGAGAGCCTGTCATTTTTTTTACTGGCTGCAGGTTAAACAGCTTAGAAGTAGACTATGATTGCGCCCAGTTATTAAGGCTGAAAATCATTTTATCTCATTAATTTTCACCCGATGGGCGAGCCGGAGGCTTCCATCTGCTGCGTTATTCAGGGCGAAGCATAGTAGACTATCGCCTCGCCCTGAAGTGCCTTGCATATGAAAGCCTCCAACTCGTGCAAAATCCAGATTACTTATCATAGATTTTGGCTAGCGATGTCAGCATCGAAGTGGATTGAATGGAATTCTGGGTAATAAATGGAAATATTTCATTTTGAGTGAATGATTTTTTTCCGCTTTTCCCATTATTTTTATTTTAACCTAATAAAAAAGCTTCGCAAGAAGGTTTTTTATGCAAATTGATCTAGCGGTTAAGGACGTCAGTAAAACCTTTGATGATTTTGTGGCGGTTGACAACATATCGTTTGAGGTCGCTGACGGTAGCTTTTTTTCCATTCTGGGGCCCTCCGGCTGCGGCAAAACGACACTGTTGCGGATGATTGCCGGGCTGACCGAACCCTCGGCCGGTACCATTGAAATTCGCGGCAAGAGCATGCACGGCATTCCACCCAACAAACGCCCGGTCAACCTCATTTTTCAGCATCTGGCCTTATTTCCCATGATGAATGTCGGCGAAAATATTGCTTTCGGTCTGTGCAGACGCGGCGACGATAAAGCCACCATTAAAAATAAGGTCAAAACAATTCTTGAGCGCGTGGAACTAACCGGTTTTGATGATAAAAAAGTTGATCAACTTTCCGGCGGCCAGAAACAACGGGTGGCCATTGCACGCTGTCTGGTGCTGGAGCCGGCGGTTTTGCTGCTGGATGAGCCTCTGGGAGCGCTGGATCTGAAGCTGCGCGAGCAAATGAAGGTTGAGTTGAAAAAGCTTCAGGCCAAGGTCGGCACTACCTTTGTGTATATCACCCACGACCAATCCGAAGCCCTGGTGATGTCCGACCATGTGGCGGTGATGAACCAGGGTATTTTTGAGCAGATCGATACACCTCAAAATTTATACAACAGCCCGGATACCCCGTTTGTGGCCCAGTTTGTGGGAGATAACAATACCTGGTCCGGCCAAATCCGGCATTGTGATCAGAAAACCGCCGAGGTTGAAACCACCGACGACAGGGTGTTTCGGACCAAAATTCGGCAGCAATTGCAACCCGGTGATGAAGTTGATCTTTTCCTGCGGCCGGAAGCCATGCTGATTCAACCCGATGCGAACCTGGCGAATCTGAACCGCTTCGAGGTCATCGTCAAGGATCTGCTTTTTGACGGCGCCAACAGCCGCCTGCTGGCCAACCCGCTGGATGCCGATACGGAATTGCTCATCGCTTTGCCCCAAACCCATCAGTATGATTACATCCAGAAAAACGATAAGGTTGAAATCGGCTGGGACGAACAGTCCGGCATCTGCTTTCCCAGAGAGGGTCAAGGTTCAAAGGTTCCCGGCTCCGCTCTATCGAGCTTGGGGCTTCGCCCTTCGGGCTTCGACCCCACGAGACGCCGCGGCAAGCAGGGTTAAAACATCTGGCTGCTGGCTGTCGGTGCCTGGTTACAAGCTCATAGCTTATATTCAGCAGCAAGTAGCCAGCGGCCGAAGCACTGAAAAGATGAACCTTCCCTGCCACGCCGGAGCTTTAGCGAAGGCGGGTGAACGCTGAAACCCGGTAGCTGACACCTGACACCCGAAAGCCGTAAGCTTTAGCTATTTACTTTTAACCCATAGCGAAGATTAATCAGTATGACGAGTCATAAACGATGGGGATTGTTTTTCTTCCTGGCACCGGTGGTGCTCTGGTTGTTTGTGATGATTGTGTTGCCGCACATCGATCTGCTGGTGATGTCTTTTCGTTTTGAAAACGACGAAGGCCAAATGCAGTGGAGTCTAAATAATTATTTAGCTTTTTTTGAAGAGCCCATCTACTGGCTGACCTTCGTGCGAACTGCGATTTACTCCATCCTGGTTACTTTCCTGACCTTTGTGATTGCCCTTCCGCTTGCATTTTACATCACCAAAGTGGTCAATCCCAAATATCAGGGCTTTCTATTAGTCCTGCTGTTGTTGCCCTTCTGGGTCAGCGAGCTGGTCAGGGTTTACGGCTGGATGATCCTGTTAAGAGAAAGTGGTGTGATCAATCATTTTTTGCTGAAAGCCGGCATTTTAAGGCAGCCTATTGAAATGCTATACCGGGATTCCACCATGATCCTGGGCCTGGTGTATACCTCCATGCTGTTTATGGTGGTACCGATCGTCTCGGTGCTCGATAGCCTGGACAACAGTCTGATCGAGGCGGCCTATGATCTGGGTGCCAACATGTGGACCATTTTATTCAAGATTATCATTCCACATGCCTCTCCCGGTATCATGTCGGGCTCTATTGTGGTGTTCATGCTGACGCTGGGCAATTATCTGACGCCGAATTTGATGGGTGGTAAAAACTCGCTCTGGTTTACCGAGCAAATATATAATCAATTTATCGCCTCTTTTAACTGGAACCAGGGGTCCGCATTCGGCTTTTTACTGCTGGTGCTGTCTTCAATCGTCGTCTGGCTGGGACTTAAACTAACCCGACAGAATCTAAAGAAGGTGGTGCAATGATCCGCACACTGCCGACCTCCAAAACATATAACCGCTGTTTCAAGCTTTATGTGGTTTTGTATTTTATCTTTCTCTTCGCGCCGCTGTTGGTCACCTGCATACTGGCCTTTAACGACTCCCAGTTCCCGTCTTTGCCCTGGAAGGGCTTTACCCTGGAGTGGTTTACCGCCAATTTGCCCGAGCGGGTCGGTATTTTTCATGATCAAATCAATCTGGACAGTATCTGGGTCAGTTTCCGGGTGGCATTTTTCGTGACCCTGCTGTCACTGGTGGTGGGAACCTGTGCCGCTTTTCTGTTTGAACAGGAAGCTTTTCGATTCAAACAGGGGCTTTATTTTCTGATGCTGGCGCCACTGGTCATACCGGGCGTGATTCTGGGGATATCGATTCTGCTGTTCAGCAATACGCTGGGCACCCATTTTGAAGAGAGCTGGAATATAGATGTGGAATTGTTTCGCCCCGGCTTCTGGCTGGTGGTGCTGGGGCAGTTTTCTTTTATCGCCACCCTGGTGACGCTGGTGGTTTCCGCCCGCTTGCGCAAGTTCGACCGCACCCTGGAAGAGGCAGCCCTGAATCTGGGTGCCAACCGCTTAGAGGTCATCTGGCACATCACTTTAAAATTTTTGCGACCGGCGCTGATCGGGGCAGGCGCAGTGGCATTTTTGATGTCTTTTGAAAATTTCAACACCACCCTGTTTCTGGTGGGTTACGAAGCCACTTTGCCGATTAATTTATACCTGCAGGTCAGAGACGGCAGCACACCGGTGATTAATGCGATTTCCTTTTTGCTGATTGTGGGTACATCGCTGCTGGCGCTCTTGAATCTGTATTTTAGCCGGAAAGACCAATCTTAATAGAAAACGCGAAGACTGAAAATATAAAAAATGTAAAATTGTAATTCTTTTTTTTAATGTAATTAGAACCTGTCTTTAAAATAGTAGATTACGCCCAAGGGCGCGACACAAACCGATTCAAAAGCGGAGTATACACGAATAGTATTCGAGTATTTTGAATCGGTTTGATGCACACCTTAATGTTCATAAAATAGATGTGTAATCCCGATTTATCGGGGAAACAATGCCATTGGGTGTTAGATGCATTTTAGAGATAGGTTCCAAATGAAAGGAGACAATCAAATGAAGGCCAAAGAAACAGCAATCGTTCTAATCGAATTTCAAAACGAATTCTGTAAAGAAGGAGGCAAACTGCATGACGGCGTAAAGGGTGAAATTGCCCGGCAGAATACGATTCCAAACGCTACAAAACTGGCGCAGGAAGCCCGTAAAAAGGGTGCTCTGGTTATCCACTCACCCTTTATATTCAATGAAAAATATTTTGAAGATCATCAGATGCAGGGCATTGTCAAGGCGGTGGCGGATGGCGATGCCTTTCGTGAAGGAACCTGGGGCGCTGAGATTATCGATGAATTAAAACCGCAGGAGGGGGATGAGGTTGTCGGCGGCAAGTGCACCTTATGTGGCTTTAATAAAACCAATCTGGATGAGCTATTACAGGAAGGCAATATTAAGAACGTTGTCATTGGCGGCTTTTTGACCAATTTTTGTGTTGAGAGCACTGCTCGCACTGCTTATGACAAGGGGTATGGTGTGACCATAATGAAGGATGCTACTGCTACCAGTTCAGAGGAGGAGCAAAATCACGCTGAAGCCAAAATTTTTCCCCTACTGGGCCAGACCCTTTCTGTCGCTCAGTTCCTTGAACAACTGGAAGATTAGAAATAAAAAATCTCCATCGCAAAATCTAATCATGACCGGAGTAAAGCCTATTGGCTTTGCTCCGGATTTTATTTTCACGAAATTCACAATTCAATTTCTAAAACTGAAAAGTGGGGATTTCCAGAAGCAACTTATAGTTAAGTAGTCACGTTTAGGAATTGTGGAAGCAGGCACGAAGTCCACAATTTCCGATAGACTGAAATCTTATATATTTGTCATTGTGCAATCTACAAAAAGTATCAGCTGCAATTGAAGCGTGAATTTCGAAAACAAAATATCTATGTCGAACTCATACTGCACCATTTTCTGAAAAACCTTGTGATATCCATTTCATATCTGTAAGATTGCCAAAATTGTGTTATTCTCAATCAAAAGATAGAAAATTGTCCATCTAATATAAATGACAGAATTATAAAAGGGAAACATGTCAGACGAAAAAATGGAAAAATTGGCCGTATTAATAGATGCCGACAACGCCCAATCTTCTATTGTTGACGGACTACTATCGGAAATCGCAAAATATGGAACAGCTAATGTAAAAAGGATTTACGGTGACTGGACGCTGTCAGGCCTTAAAGGGTGGAAGGAAGTTCTTTTACAGTATTCTATTCAGCCCATACAGCAATTTGGGTATACTTCAGGGAAAAATGCAACTGACAGTGCATTGATAATTGACGCAATGGATTTACTTTATACGGGCAAATTTGATGGTTTTTGTATCGTATCCAGCGACAGTGATTTCACTAAGCTTGCATCAAGGATAAGGGAAGCTGGTCTTTTTGTATATGGATTTGGGGAGCGAAAAACCCCTAAAGCATTCGTTTCTGCGTGTGATAAGTTTATTTTCACTGAAGTGCTACGTTCCAAAGATGATTATAGTGAAAAAATAAGGCGCAAGACAACCAGCGGACTTAAGAAAGACACAAAGCTCGTTAATTTATTAAGAAACGCTGTTGAGGCGTCTTCGGACGATTCTGGTTGGGCTCATCTTGCATCCGTGGGAAGCAACATTGCCAAGCAGGCACCAGAGTTTGATCCACGAAACTATGGTTACAAAAAGCTGGGGGAACTTGCATCAGCAACAAAGCTATTCCAAATCGAAGAAAGAGCTATTGGCGTTGGACCTTCAAAGGCAATTTATTTAAAAGACAAAAGAAAGAAATAAGGAGCAAAACTTCTAGCAATGCAGATAAAGCTGACATGAAGAAACGGAGAGGGCTACCGTAAAAGCCTTGCAGGTTCGAGACATATCAGGCACGCAGCTTAGCCGTGCTGTTGATTTATACATATGATGTTTATTTTCAACCTTTGGAGAGTATCGCAAATGCTGTATAAGCCAAATTTTGGGAATGGTATTCCGGCAGTAATACCTTAAGAAAATTATGCGCAATTAATTAAGACGCAGTGCAAAATAGGAGTTTGTCTATGCCAAGAAAATTCGGACAAGATATTATTCGTCGTTGGATAGAAAATCCGGTAATCACCTCTGAGGATATCCCCTTTAAGTGTCATGATATGTATAATGCCGGTTGTATTAAGATTGACGGGGAATATTTAATGCTCATTACCATTGAGAAGCTTGACGGCAGACCTGCCATTTTTAGAGCCAAAAGCGAGGACGGATTATTTTTTGAAATAGAAAGAGAACCGTTTATTGCCTCCTCAACGGATGTAAATTTCAAAGAATACGAAGAAATGGGTGTCTTAGATGCCAGAATCACTGCTCTTAATGATGAGTTTTATATTGTGTATCTGGCCATGGGAAGGCATGGGATCGTTTTAGAGCTAGGCAAAACAAAAGATTTTAAAGCGTTTGAAAGAATAGAGATTGTTTCACAGCCAGATACAAAGGCGGGTGCTCTTTTTCCCAGAAAGATAAACGGCAGGTTCGCATTGTTAGAAAGGCCGAGATACGGAGAAAGTATATGGATTGCTTATTCAAATGATCTTTTGACCTGGGGTGAGAGAGAGGTTGTCCTAACGCCTAGAGCCGGCTTTTGGGATCAGGGGCGAATAGGATGCGCGGTTCCACCGATGGAGATAGAATCAGGATGGCTGCTTTTCTACTATGGAGTGAAAAAAACCTCTTCGGGCACGATTACCAAACTAGGGGCCGCCATTCTTGATAAAGAGGATCCTGCCAAAGTAATAAACCGGTCCAATATACCGATACTCTCACCAAGGAAATTATATGAAAGGATCGGGGATCTTAATAATGTCGTTTTTTCCACCGGAGCCATTCTGGAAGACAATGGTGAAATTAAGCTTTATTACGGAGCCGCGGATAACTGTATATGTCTGGGAACCACAACGCTTTCCGAGATCCTCAATTTTTGTCAGAACGATTTGGAGGAATTTTAAATAATGGTTAGAAAAATAGGAAGAGATTTTTTATATCGTTATGAAGAAAATCCCATACTGACTGCTGAGGATATTCCCTTCAGGTGTAATACGGTGTTTAACGGGTCTCCTGTTAAATTTGAAGGAGAATACCTGATTTTGTTTAGAGTAGAGGGACTGCAGGGATATTCGTTTTTTGCTCTGGCCAGAAGTCGAAGAGGGTTCTTCTATAAGGTCGATGAAAAACCGGTCATGTTGCCCGAGAAGAAGGGTAAATTTGCAAAGTATGAAGAAAGAGGAATAGAGGACCCGCGAATTACGTTTATGGACGGGGTTTATTATATTTTGTTTACAGCGGTCTCGGCTTTTGGGCCTATGATTGAAATTGCCAAAACAGAGAATTTTAAAAAATATGAGCGGATTGCCCTTGTTTCTTCGCCGGGCAATAAAGACGGCGTATTATTTCCCGAAAAGATTAAAGGAAAATATGCCAGGCTTGACAGACCTATCGGCAATGGTATCGGTTCTATCTGGATATCTTATTCGGATGACCTTATTTACTGGGGACATTCAAAGGCGGTCATTACCCCAAGGCCGGGTTACTGGGATTCTTATCGAATCGGTGCATCTGTACCTCCTATCAAGACGGACAAAGGGTGGCTGGAGATCTATCACGGCGTAAGAATGACCGCCAGTGGACCGATTTACCATGCCGGAAGTGTCCTGCTGGATTTGGAGGATCCCTCAAAGATTATTGCCAGATGTGATGAACCGATTCTTTCTCCCAGAGAAAACTATGAGAGGATAGGGGATGTCAACAATGTTGTTTTTGCGTGCGGTGCCATTGTTGAAGAGGACAGGACGATAAAGGTTTATTACGGGTCTGCAGATACATCAATATGCATGGCCATGGGGGATCTGGATGAATTAGTCGATAGGACTTATAATGGTTAAAAAACATGAGATGAATCCCTTGATTGAGCCTAAATCAATCAAACCTTCCCGCGAGGGTTATAGGGTAAAAGGGACTTTTAATGCCGGGGCCGCTGAATATAATCGTGAGATAATCCTCCTTTTACGGGTGGCTGAGGATTGTGTGGCTGGTGAGGGTTCAATTTCTGTTCCTTATTACCGTTTTGATGCTGAAGGAGGGCATCCTGAGATTCTGGAAGTAAAGGCTGATGATCCCAATGTCCGATTAAAAGATACAAGGGGGATTGTTTATAAGGGAAAAGACTATCTTTCCACATTAAGCCATATCCGAATTGCAAGAAGCAAAGACGGTATCAATTTCACAATAGATGATAAACCTTTTATCTATCCCTGTAGTTCAAGCGAATCATTCGGCACGGAGGATGCGCGAATCAGCAAAATAGATGACCTCTATTATATAACATATACCTCGGTTTCAGGTGACGGCTGGGCAACCGCACTGGCCACGACACGCGATTTTTTTACGGTGGAACGAAAAGGGATTATTTTCCCCCCTCCCAATAAAGATGTGTCCATTTTTCCAGAAAAAATAAATGGGAAATATTTGGCTTTACATCGTCCTCACAATGAGGGTTTTGGGAAACCATCCATATGGTTTAGTGAATCACCAGATCTTCTTCACTGGGGGGGTCACAAATGTCTGATCCGTCCCCGTGATACCCGCTGGGAAGAACAGAAAATAGGCGGTGGTGCTGCACCGATTAAAACAGACAAAGGATGGCTGGAGATCTATCACGGTAAAGGCAAAGATCAGATATATTCCCTTTACTTACTTTTACTGGATTTGAACAATCCCTCCCATGTTCTAAAAAGAGGTAAGGAGCCGATATTGTTTCCGGAAGAGCCGTATGAGACCAGAGGATTTTTCCCAAACGTGGTCTTTTCCAATGGGGTGATTGCCGGGGCGGACGGCTTGGTTAAAATATATTACGGAGCATGCGACGAAACGGTCTGTCTTGCTGAGACAACAATCGATCAATTGTTAGAAACCTTAAAATGAGGGGATAAGAAATGAGAATCGGTTTTGTTTCGACATATCCGCCGATCGAATGCGGTATTGCCACCTATACCAGCTATCTGAACGAGGCTCTTAGAAAGATCGGTAACGAAACTTTTGTCGTTAGCCCTCTGGGGGCTCATGGGGTAGGTGTATTTCCTATCTACAGGCCAGAAAGCACGTCAATGCCTACGCAGATATTCGATATCAGTGCTGAATTCACTCCGGACATCATCCACATTCAACATGAGTATGGCCTCTACGGCCCGCAAAGGGGCGTTCATGTGATTGGGCTAATTGTCATGTATAAGCTCGCAGGCATACCGATTGTCACAACGCTACATACCGTTCAGGAGGTGCCTGATCATGCAGAAAACACCCTTCTGCGTTTGATTGTAAACGAAAGCTCTGCGGTGATTGTTCATGAGCAATTTCAAAAGGATACTCTTGTCAAACACTTTGGACAGGAGGAAAAAATTCATGTTATATATCATGGTATCAGGGAGGTCGAGGTCATAAAAGATGCTAAGAAGAAATTGGGGATAGAAGGTAAAAAAGTGATCCTTTTATGCGGGTATTTCAGGCCGACCAAGGGATTTAAAGAAATCGTGGAACTTATGCCGGAGATCTGCAAACAGGCGAATGATATTGTTTTACTGGTTGCCGGGAAAGCGAGGGGATTGGAATATCTGGAGTATCAAAGAGAATTTTATGAAGCGATAAACAATTCCCCTGTAAATGACAGAATCGTGGTTTTACGGGGACAGTTTCCCCAGCATACATTCGACACGATTGTTTCTGCAAGCGACATAGTGGTTTTGCCTTATGAAAAGGGCGCTCAAAGCGGGATTATGGCCCAGTGTTTTGCTTTCAACAAGCCTGTTATAACCTCAACTCTTTTGGCTTTTAGAAAGCTTGTTAAACGCAGCAACGGCGGATTGGTATGCAAGAGCAGTAAGGAATATATACAAGACATTCTTAAGATTCTAAGAGATGATGACCTCTACCGGACATTACAAAACAACATCAAAGAGTATGTAAAGAATTACAACTCGTGGACGATAATAGCTCAGCAGCATATTAAAGTATATCATTCGGTTGTCAGAATTCCTTACGGCAGAGCAAAGTACGTCTACTGGGAGGAGGAAAAATAAGGCACTTAAAGAAATGGATAAACTGATGCTACTTACGGATGGAAGTGTGAATACTCAATCAAATATTGGATATGGGGCTTACCTCGCTGTGTCTAATCGTGGACTTTCGTTTAATTCGTTGAGGTCGCGCGTGAAAGTGAGGCGATTTGAGCATACGTCTTCAACGAAACTGGAATTGCAGACATTATTATGGGCGCTAAGCGATATTCAAGCATTGGGGAGTAAGGTGATTGTGTATACGGATTCTCAAAACATTATGGGGTTACAGGGAAGACGTGATCGGTTTGAGCAAAATGATTATCGTTCAAAGAAAAATAAACGGCTCAACAATTATGAGCTGTATCAGGAGTTTTATAGAATGATTGATCAGTTGGATTGTGAATTGGTTAAAGTGCGTGGACATCAGATATCGAATCAAAAAAATGATATTGATAGACTTTTTACACTTGTGGATAGAGCTTCAAGGAATGCGTTGAGAGAAAATAATCGGTGACCTGTCGTTTTCAACAAGCCGATGGACATAACCAGAAATGGCCCTGGACAGAGGCGACGCTGATTTGAAGCGATGTGAAAAATTACAATTTATTACAAAAGGAGCTTAGAATTAAGATCTATGTGGGAAATTTGTCATACGAGGTCACCGAAGAGGACTTACGGCTGGCCTTGGAACAATTCGGGCAGGTTGAATCCGCCACCATTATAAAAGACAAGCATAGCGGTCAATCAAAAGGATTTGGATTCGTGGAGATGGCCTCTAAAGCTGAAGGGAAGTCTGCAATCGATGGCCTAAATGAAAAAGAGCTAAAAGGAAGAACGCTTAACGTGAATGAGGCTCGTCCTCGCACCGAAAGTCGTGGTAGTAGAGGAGGACAAGGTGGTGGCAGAGGAGGATACGGCGGTGGCAAAGGAGGACAAGGTGGTGGCAGAGGAGGATGTGGCGGTGGCAGAGGAGGACGAGGGCGTGGCGGATGAGGACCAATCTGCGAAAGTTTGGATTCATAGGTTAGAACCATGTCACTGAGAAAAACTGTCGGTCTTGTTCTGGGTTGTGGGTCTTCGCGCGGTTGGGCCCATATAGGGGCCATCGAGGCACTGGAAGATGCGAATATCCCGATCGATCTCATTGTCGGCTGCAGTATTGGCTCCTACGTTGGAGCTATTTATGCCTGCGGAAGCATCAAAAGCCTGAGAGCGTTTGTTCTCAAGATGGATGGCAAAAGGTCTTTTCTTATTTTGATATCGTGCTCCCGCGGTCAGGCCTTCTCGATGGCACAAAAAAACTGAGGGAGCTCTTTTCAATACACACCGATGTACAAAATTTTTCAGAGTTGAAAATACCTGTAATGATGGTTGCAACAGACCTTGAAACAGGGCAAAAAGTGGTGTTGAAGTCTGGAAATATATTGCCTGCTCTCAGGGCAAGCATGTCGACACCCGGACTTTTTGCTCCAGCAAGAGTAAAGAATCGCTGGCTTGTGGACGGTGGTTTAGTGGATCCGGTACCTGTAAGTGTCGCCAGGGCAATGGGAGCTGATATTGTTATTGCCGTAGATCTCAGCAGCGGGATTATCTCAAAACAAATACGGAAAAAGCAAAAATTTCGAAGCGAAAAGACACCCGTGGAACAAGAAGAAAAGAAAAATGAACTAATTAAAAAATTGTCAGATTATTATGAAAATGCTGAATCAAGCTTTAAAACCAAAATCAATGATCTGTTTAAAAAAGAAGCCTTCACACCGGATATCATAGAGACGGTTACCACCTCGATCAACATCATGCAAGATCGGATAACCCGCATAAGTCAGGCCGTGACCCCACCAGACGTTTTAATCCAGCCACACCTTGGCGAATTAAAGATGCTGGATTTCGATCAGGTTGAGCATACAATCGAAGAAGGTTATATCAGGGCAAAAGAAAAAATTGAAGATATAATAATCCTGCTTGAAACTTTATAAATAAAAGACATTGATTAAATGAAAGATATAGGGGGAATAAGATACTACTCACCAATAGAAGAAAAAATTAACACCATATCCCATGCTATCGGTTTCATTTTAAGCATCGTTGCTTTGGTATTTTTAGTTACGTATGCAAATCTGCACGGAGACGTTTGGCATATCGTTAGCTTTAGCATTTTCGGGGCAAGTTTAATTACATTATATGCTGCTTCTACTTTTTACCACAGCGCTAAAAAGCCGGAGTCAAGAAACAGATTGAAAATCATTGATCACGCATCTATTTATGTCCTCATTGCTGGAACTTACACGCCTTTTACACTTGTGACTCTAAATGGCACAATAGGTTGGGTGATATTCGGTACTACTTGGGGATTGGCTTTAACTGGAATAATTTTGAAACTTTTCTTGACAGGGAAATATGATTTAATTTCGACTATAATGTACATATTAATGGGTTGGGTTATCGTTTTTGCCATAAAACCATTAATTAATAATTTACCTTTAGAAGGTTTACTTTGGCTTTTTGCAGGAGGAATATCTTACACAATTGGTGCTATTTTATATAGTATTAAAAAAATAAAATTCAATCACGCCAGTTTTCATATGTTTGTCTTAATAGGTAGTTTTTGTCATTTTATGTCGGTGTTCTTTTATGTTCTGCCAAGTGAATAAAATCAACATCTGTTTGAGGAGGAATTATAAAACACATAACAAGTCGGATGCAGACGGCGGCTGATATCATTTTTATATCAGGTGTTAAATTCTGTTTCAGAATATCCCAGCTGGGAATATCTTTCCGTACGGGTGTACTCAAAATATAGTATAGAATCAATCAGCATTGTTTTTCTTTCAGATTGTATATTAGGCATACGAAATCTCCGATTTAGTGAAAGATTCGATTACGGCTATAACACCACAATTCTATGCGACGTTTTTGGGTTAGTCATTGTACTTGCCAATATATAACCAACGGCTCTTGATAAAAAAGCATTTCAAATTTCAATTTTAAGCGTTCATCTTAGGTGATGATTACGACTATCAGCTTCCACCGATTGTGGCCCTGATAACCTTATAGCCTTCTTTTTCCATGGCAGTCGCCACTTTATCCTGAAGTTCTTTGCCCGGCGTCAGGGCACTCATGTAACCGCCTCGGCCCCCACCGGTCACTTTGGCACCTAAAGCACCAAGTTCGATGGCCATATTGCACAGATAAATCAGCGTTTCAT
>JAHEIW010000254.1:0-1446 GCA_024639185.1 Deltaproteobacteria bacterium
CGGGACAGCTTTGTTGCCCTCCTTTAGGAGGGATCCACTGGGGTGGCTAATTAAAATCCGCAATCGAACAAGCAAGAACCTTTGAGATGAGGATGACCATCACTGACTATTCACAATTCAAGATTTGACCCCCTATTCACTCAAATTCATGTGGATCCGATTCAATTGAGGGTAAATAATTTTTTTTCCACCTCATAGTTGACCGTTACCATCCAATCAGCGTAAGCAGCGTCCAATTTTTTCAAAGACTGCACGATTTCCTGCTTGAGCGTGGTTTCAAGCGCGGCTCCGCGAGCGGGCCAAATTCGAAATTTGATTCGCAAAAACGCTTTGCCTGAACTTGTCTTTATTCGGCCTTCCGACGATGGTTCGGTTATTAAAAGGCCGGCAAACTGTTCGGCGGCGTCGGCAACTATGGATTGGACCAGCGCATCCATCTGGTCGGCGATCTCTGAATCCCGGCTCAGGGTAACATCTACCAGGCACCGCACGTATCGCCGGGGATAATTGATGACATTGGTTATCGTGCGATTGGGTAAAAACACCTCCGCTCCCAGCGCATTTTTAAGAACCAAAAAGCGCATTCCTATCGTTTGGACGATTCCGGTATGACCTGAAATTTCGACCATGTCATCTACGTCCACCAGATCGGAAAAAATCAATGTCAATCCGGTAACCACATCCTGAACCAGACCCTGCGATCCGAATCCGATGGCCAGCCCCAGCACTGAAGCACTGGCAAGATAGGCCGTTAACGACACGCCGAATTCTTTCAGCACGATACCCACAGCAACAAAATATAGAATAAAGATGGAAATGCGTGTCAGCAGCCCCAGAATCGACCGGAGTTTGGCAAATGCGCGGTTGGGCAATGCGGCCATTAACCGCTTGCTGATCTTTCCTATGATGATGACGGCCGCGTGAACACCGATCGCAACGGCAATAATGGCCAAAATTCGCCAGGGGTAGCTCAACGATGAAAACAGGGTGTTCATCCGACAGTATCTCCGATTGGCGGGCCGTGACGATCGTATGAATCAAATCTTTGCGGATATCGTTCAGCCCGTTCACATTTGAGGATTGCGCTCAATAACGAATCCTTTCGATAAAATTGATATCACAGCTGCTGAAACTTTTGAACAAGATATTTAAGCTGAAACTTTTATGGACGTCACCCTGCATAAAATCGTTAGTTAAAAGGTCAAATAGTCGAACAGTCAATTAGGACAGAAATTATTTGTCAAAATTTGAAGATCAATGGGATTGAAGAAATTAAGGATTTATCTATACGCAAGATAAACGAAAAGTTTGGTGTTTTTGGCAAGCAGTCGAAAGATTTTGTGCAATACCCTGGCAATTGGTCTATTTCCAAATTTGGGCGACTCAAGAATAATGAAGGTTATGAGTATGATAAGGAAGATTTTTGGAAGATTTGCGAATTTAAAT
>JAHEIW010000254.1:1546-4027 GCA_024639185.1 Deltaproteobacteria bacterium
CTGGATGATTTACCGTATTTTGCCGCCGAGATGGTCCGCAAAATATCAGAAGAGAAAAAATAGTTGGATAAGACCAGATTTATCATAAAGGTGCTTTTATGACCGATTGGGTCAAGGAAGAAGCTGCAAATCGAGAGCAGGTGAAAAAGAAATACGGCGTATTATTTCAAAAGGTTGCCGTGATCCTTTTTAAACATGATCCAATGGGCATCAATTATGAAGAAAATACGGATGAATACGAGCCCGAAGCTCGGCCGCAGGCAATCCTACAAAAACCTGACCGTCTTTGCCCTGCTGTCCGATTACGCGGCCAACGCCGACTGCCTCACCCTGGACGAAGCCCTGTCCAACAGCCTGATCGACGTGGTCGAAATGGACGAAGACGGCTCCGTGCCGGAGCTCAAGGTGGTCAACCGCTCCGACCGCATGGTTTTGATCCTGGACGGCGAGGAGCTGGTGGGCGCCAAACAGAACCGCATCGTCAACACCACCATCCTGGTCGCCGGCAACACCACCACCGTGATCCCGGTCTCCTGTGTGGAGGAAGGCCGCTGGTCCTACAAATCCGACAAGTTCCACAGCGAAAAGCGCATGATGTCTTCGAAGCTGCGCGCCTGCAAAGCCAAACAGGTCAAATCCTCGCTGAAACGCTCGGGCAAATTCCAATCCAACCAGGCGGAGATCTGGGATGGCGTCGAGGAGCTGGCATTCGACCTGGACGCCGCATCCCCGTCCATGGCCATGTCCGCCATCTTTCAGAAGGAAGCCCCCGCCATTCAAAAATATGCAAAGCAGTTTGAGTTGACCGAATCCCAGGTCGGCGCCGTCTTCATGATCGACGGTCGCGTGGCGGGCGTGGACTGCTTCGGAAAGGCCGAAACCTTTGCAAAGGTGTTCGAAAAGCTGGTGCAAAGCTACGCCCTGGACGCCGACGATTCAACCGGCTTCGCCCTGGCCCACGGAAAACAGGTCCTGCACGTGTCGCTGTTCACAAAAGAAGCCGAAAACAGCAGGCAAACCCCCGGCTCCCGGATGTTCCGCTTCTCCGACCGCATGCGCCGGCGGTTTTAATATCGCACTACAATAACAATTTCCGGCCCTCGCCTGCCCCACCGCAGCCGGGGGCCGGAATTATTTGGGTACAAAATCGTCGGCAACGTGATATTTTGCCTACATTTTTGTACCATACCGGATATGAAATCAGCAAAAAAAATACCCTCCGGTGCGGGTATTTTTTTTAGCGGAGACATGTTTGGACAGGGGATTACGATTTTTATTAGATTTTTAATTTTTGTATGGATTTTACATACAATTGTATGGTATAACCATACACAATGAGTCTGTTATCTGAAATATTATCATCTAAAATTCGCGCTGATGTATTCCGATTGCTATTTGGGGTGACCGATATAGAATTGCACATGCGAGAGATCGAAAGACGCTCGGGATATGCAATTGGTACAATTCAATCGGAATTAAAAAAATTGCTGCGTCTGGATCTGGTAATAAGCCGAAGAGACGGCAATCGTCTTTATTATCGAGCAAATAAAGACCACCCACTTTATCCTGAAATCCAGCGCATTGTGCTCAAAACAGCCGGTCTGGCCGAAGTTCTCAGAAGCTCTCTCAAAAAAGAATCTGGTATAAAGATCGCTTTTGTATTCGGTTCAATTGCCAGAGAGGAAGAAAAATCCGCAAGCGATGTAGACCTTGTGGTAATTGGAAAGCTGGGTTTAAGAAAATTATCCGGTTTGTTATCTGGAATACCGGAGCAGATAGGACGGGAAATCAACCCGCATGTATTTAGTGTGAAAGAGGTCAAAGACCGAATTGCACAGAAAGAGCATTTCATCACTCAGGTAATCAAGGAACCAAAAATCTTTATCATAGGTAGTGAAAATGAGCTTAAAGCAATGGCTCGATAACGGTTGGCTGCGTCAACATGAAACCAGCAAGAATGAAATATTGGATCTGTTGTCAATTGTTGATCGTGATTTGAAAGATGCCCGGGCCGGCCTTTCTGCTGATTGGCAGTTCGGTATTGCATACAATGCTGCACTTAAGCTTTGCAGTATTCTTTTATATGCTGCAGGCTTTAAATCAGAAAGGACATTGCAGCACTATCGCACAATTCAAGCGATGCCATTGATTCTTGGGGAAGACAGAAAAAAAGATGCTCAATATCTGGATGCATGCCGATCCAAAAGAAACATCGCCGAATACAATCGTGTAGGCGTCGTTACCGAACGAGACGCTGAAGAATTGGTTCAATTTGTCAAAGAATTCAAAAATGATGTTATAAATTGGCTGAAAAAAAATCGCCCTAATCTGATTTAAAACATCGCTCTCCAAGACCTGATTAGAAAACAATCTTTTCCTAATTCATTCACTAAAGTTTCAGCACCTCTCCAAACCTTGGACCTTATACCCTGTACCTCTGTGGACCTTTTTTATAATCTGTACAAATCTATGAAATATTTG
>JAHEIW010000089.1 GCA_024639185.1 Deltaproteobacteria bacterium
TTGAAGCGCCCAAAATCGCCCGTAAGGCCCTGCCCGGGCAGTTTGTTATCCTGAAAGCCAATGAAGAAGGCGAACGCATTCCGTTGACCATGGCGGAAACAGACCCTGAAAAAGGGACCGTTACCGTCATTTATCAGGTGGTGGGTAAGTCGACAGCCCTGTTTAAAACCCTGCAGGTGGGCGATGGATATCAGGATGTGATCGGCCCCCTGGGAAAAGCGACCCATATTGAAAAGGTCGGCAATGTCGTCTGCGTGGGTGGAGGTACCGGAATCGCCGTGTTGCATCCAATTACGCGGGCCCTAAAGGAGGCCGGCAACCATGTCACCTGTATCGTCGGCGCCCGAACCAAAGATTTGCTGATTCTTGAAGACCGTATGAAGGCGGCTTCCCATGAGCTGCATGTTTGTACCGACGACGGCTCTTACGGGCACCATGGATTTGTCACCGATGTCTTAAAAGAAGTGCTGGAAAAGGGCGGGATTCAACAGGCGGTGGCCATCGGACCGGTTCCGATGATGAAATTCGTGTCTTTAATGACCAAAGAATATAAGGTGCCGACCCTGGTCAGCCTCAATCCCATCATGGTGGATGGCACCGGCATGTGCGGCGGCTGCCGCGTCTCGGTCGGCGGGCATACCAAGTTTGCCTGCGTCGATGGGCCCGAATTTGATGCCCACAAGGTTGATTTTGACGAGCTGATGCTGCGGCTGCAGGCTTACTGCGATGATGAACAGTCGTGCTACAATGATTTTTGCACCATTCGCGACAGTAAATAAATCCAAAAAAGCTGACTAAATCTGATCTCTAAGTCTATTTGAGACATTGGTCGGTCCCGTTTCAATCGATTGCGCTTTTACGGAGGAAAGCATGACAGAAGCTGTGAAAAAGAAAGTTAAAAAGGAAAAGATACCCCGTGTGGCGATGCCCGAACAGGAAGCGGATGTTCGCAATAAAAATTTTTTAGAGGTCCCCACCGGTTACACAACGGAGATGGCTGTTATCGAAGCCAAACGATGCCTGCAGTGTAAAAAGCCCGGCTGTGTGGCCGGCTGCCCGGTGAGTGTCGATATCCCTGGTTTTATCCAGCTGATCAGGGAAGAAAAATTTACCGAATCCATCCGCAATCTCTGGGGCAAAAACAGCCTGCCGGCGGTCTGCGGCCGCGTGTGTCCCCAGGAAATTCAATGTGAAGGCCTGTGCATTCTCGCCAAAAAGGGCGATCCGGTGGCCATTGGCAATCTGGAACGGTTTGCGGCCGACTGGGAAAGAGAAAACGGGACCGGTGAGCTGCCGCCCACGGCCGAGCCCACCGGCAAAAAGGTTGCTGTGGTCGGCTCCGGGCCTTCAGGCCTGACGGTTGCCGGCGACCTGATTGTCAAAGGGCATGATGTCAGCGTGCTGGAAGCATTTCACAAACCCGGTGGCGTACTGGTCTATGGTATCCCGGAATTCAGACTTCCCAAGGCCATCGTGGCCCAGGAAGTCAATTTCCTGGAGCGGCTGGGGGTTAACGTTGAGTGCAATGCCGTCGTTGGGCGCACCGTCAGCCTGGACGAGCTTTTCGAAGAAGGCTATGACGCCATCTATCTGGGTGTGGGTGCCGGTTTACCGCGTTTTATGAATATTCCGGGTGAAAACCTGGTGGGCATTTTGTCGGCCAATGAATATTTAACCCGGGCTAATTTGATGAAAGCCTATAAATTTCCGGAAGTAGACACCCCCATTCCCATCGGGAAAAATGTGGTGGTGCTGGGTGCCGGCAACGTCGCCATGGACTCGGCCCGCACTGCCCTGCGGCTGGGTGCCGATAAGGTCCAGATCGTCTATCGCCGTTCGCGTCAAGAAATGCCGGCCAGAACCGCCGAGATTCACCACGCCGAGGAAGAAGGCATTGAGTTTTTTCTGCTGACCAACCCGATCGAGTATCTGGGTGATGAGAATGGGCGTCTAACCGGCATGACCTGCCTGCAGATGGAGCTGGGGGAACCGGATGATTCCGGCAGGCGTCGGCCGGTTCCGATTGAAGGCTCTGAATTTCATATGGATTGCGATCTGTGCATCGTGGCCGTGGGTTCCGGTGCCAATCCGCTGCTGACCGCATCAACCCCGGATCTGAAACTAAACAAATGGGGCTACATCGAGGCGGATCAGGAAACCGGCAAGACCTATAAAAGAGGCGTCTGGGCCGGCGGCGACATCGTCACCGGCGCAGCCACCGTTATTCTGGCCATGGGTGCCGGCCGCAAAGCGGCGGACTCTATTCATGACTTCCTCACGCTCGGCTGGTAATCGGTTTTCATCATTAAATGGTTAATTTCCCGTTGTGCTGTGTTCTCCGCGAATATTAGCCTTCGAAGTACTACAAGTACGCCGAAGGCTAATATTCTTGTGCGGCCGTGCACAACGAAAAATTTTCTCATTTAATGATTGAAAACCACTATTCATATTTTCAAAAACTAAATATACTAATCGCCCTGGGGATGATGCATTAGGGTTTCCGGGGCGAATCACTTTTGGTGTGTCCAGCTATTTACCCATGCCCCGGCGACATGTCCGGCGAAATTTTAATGAAGCCGGAAACGATAGTGAAGGCGGGCCTGCCACGGCGAAACTACAGTGAAGCAGGGTTGTGCGGTGCGTTGAACACCTTAATATTCATTAAAATTAGATGTGAAATCCCGCACATTGTTGCGGGGCTCATTAAAAACCTCTCATTTAAAAAACGAAAATCCACACTTTTTAAAAAAAACTAAAGCCATTCAGGTTAAAGCCTGCATGGCTTTTCTATTCGAGTCCATAGTGAGCTGTATACCTATTTTTCCAGCATTGGTTCATAGAATCTACTGAATTATAAAAAATTATGCCCTCTGTATCATATTGTGCACATTTTCATATTTAAATTCCTTCCTGTAATTCTTAAAGCACCGAAATATTATTAAAAAATTTTTAGCGGTTAATGGTACAGGTTTTGCTACCTTATAGATAGCTACGAGCATCCAATTGCTGTGTTCAATCCCGTTCATTCTGACTTGATTTCTGCGAAAACACCGCAAGGCTTACGTATTGTTCATAAAAGGACTATTTAAGGAGTCAAAAGATGAAAGATAATGGGGGAAGACGTCTGTTAATCGATAGACGAAAATGCACAAATTTTGATCATTTTCCTGAAAGAAGAGCGCTGCGATTCAGGAGGAGCGATTTTGACCGCAGAAAAACATCTTCGGGAAATTGCTGGATGGGTATAGAGCGTAGAGTTAACCTCAAGTAAAACTATCTATTGGTCTAACCCTTTCCCACCTCTTGATGGCTCCCCCCTGCCACATCCTTATTTCACAGCCAAGGTCCAGGGTCTCCCTTTCAACTCAGGCCGCAGAACTGCAACGCATGGCCTCAAAACGACAGCTCAGGCCGGAAAACAACATATCAAAATAAGGTTTCAGTGTTTAGGTGTCCCGCCTTCGCTAACCTCCATCGCTAATCGCCTTCGCTGAAGCTTCCGGCTTCAATAAAATTTCGCCGGACAAGTCGCCGGGGCAGGCATGTCATGGTATGTTTCATTGACTCCGGCGGGCACGCTGGCCCGCCCGGCTTCTCTTTTCCCTGACACCTGACACCTGAAACCAATAGTCATCCCGATTCTTGAGAAGTGACACTAATAACCTGTGCGCTATGCACTTTGCCCTATGCCTTAAATACCTTGACCCAGGACTCAAAGCGTTGGACTTTTTCGGGCCCATAACGCTTCAAGTTTACGATGATTTCTTTGATGGACTTTTCGGTAGGTTGGCCGTTGCCGTTTTTGGAGAAAAATTTATCCGCGTAGCAGACGATCTGCTCTTCGATCGATACGGGAATCATTTCACGGTCGGGCAGCGGCAGATTGTGTTGACGGACGTCGGCTTTGCTGATCCCAACGCCAATATGGCGCTCGCAGACAAGCGCCAGTCGGGGATGCCCCTCTCTTTTTAAGATATCACTGCCCAGAATGCCGTGACAGATGTAGGGGTGTTTGCCAAAACAGCCGAATACGGGCGTACGGGTTTGAAAGATGCCGATATCATGTAACATGGCGGCCGCTTCGATGAATGCAAGGTCCGGCTTCAAGGCCGCAACGCGTGAAGCCGCCGCGCGCGCCTTATCGGCCACCTGTCGACCATGCGCCACCAGTATCTGAAATGCCTTCGAATTCGTGTCGTAGTATCGTTCTAATATTTCAATCGGATTCATTATCATATAGACCGCTTCGCAATTTTCTCCCCGCTTTAAACAATGTTTCACATTTGAACTAATTTCCTTAAGATGTGCAGTGTAGAATTTTTTGACAGGATTTACAGGATTGTCAGGATTCCTTTTTGCCGTTCGCCGGAAGCGAACGACAAAACCCCATCGCCTGCGGCGAGTTTCACGTGCTTTCATCTACCGGGTTGATAATTGTAAACTTAGGTGCCTTCCACCAGTTTGAATTGTTGACCAAAGATATTTTATTCCGCTGAAAGCGGATTGAGTTTAGTCGCTCTCTTCCGGAGAGCGACTATAAAAAAAATATCCTCAAAATCCTGTAGATCCTGTCAAAAGATAAGATCCAATTCACCAAGTATTGCAAGTCTCAAACCAATCGACTGCCGGGTCACTGACGACAGACGTCGCTACTTATGTTTTTTGGCGAGTAGAACACCTTCAATAAACGGATCGATGCCGCCGTCGAGCACCTCATTGACGTTGCCGATGTCCAGACCGATACGGTGGTCTTTGACCATCTGATAGGGATGCAAAACATAAGAGCGTATCTGGCTGCCCCAGGCAATTTCATCCTTGCTGTCGTGGACCTCCTGCAGCTTATCATCCTGCTTTTGTTTAGCATGCTGGTAAAGACGTGCTTTGAGGACCTTTAAAGCCATATCTTTGTTGCGGTGCTGGGATTTTTCCTGCTGGCACTGCACCACGATGCCGGTCGGCAGATGGGTGATGCGCACGGCGCTGCTGGTTTTGTTGACATGCTGGCCGCCGGCACCGCTGGCCCGGTACACGTCAACTCGCAGGTCTTTGTCTTCAATATCGACCACAATTTCCTGGTCCAGTTCCGGATAAACAAAGACGGATGCAAATGAAGTGTGGCGTTTGCCGCTGGCATTAAAAGGCGAAATTCTGACCAGGCGGTGTACACCAATTTCGGACTTTAAATAGCCGAAAGCATTCTCGCCGCGGGCGGTGAAGGTCACACTTTTAATACCGGCCTCTTCGCCGGGTTGATAATCAATCAGCTCGATTTTATAACCGCGGCGTTCCACCCAGCGGGTGTACATCCGAAAAAGCATTTCAGCCCAATCCTGGGCCTCGGTCCCGCCAGCGCCGGCATTAATGGACAGGATGGCGTTTTTACTATCGTCATCACCGTCGAGCATAAACTCCAGTGATAAATCTGCGATACTTTTGTCCAGGCCTTTAACTTGCCCGTTAACCTCAGCCAGGGCCTCTTCATCAGATTCCTCAATCGCAAGATCCAGCAGAATTTGCGTTTCCTCCAGATCTTCCGCCAGCTTTTGAAATTTTTCGATTTTATTTGTAAGGGATGTGCGTTCTTTCAGAAGGGGTTTGGTTTCTTCCGGATTATCCCAGAACCCGTCTCTGGCGATCAGCTGCTCAAGTTCAGCCAGGCGTGTTTCTTTGGATTCCAGGTCAAAGATAGCCCCGCAGGTTTAGCAGTTTATCCTGAAGTTCCATTAAGCTTTGTTTGAGTTCCACAGACATTTTTTCTACCTCCTATAGCTGTTTGCCCGATTCGCCCGGTAGCCCGCATGCCGGTTATGATTTAAATGAGACAGCAAGCTTTTTTTAACGGGCTCAATTTTGTTTTACGAGGACCTTTAACCGGCTCAACGGGCTCAACGGGCTCAACCGGTTAACCTCTTTTTAATCTAATTGCAGATTTGCCCAACACAAGTAGTATACCAAAAACAGCACCGGTCAGGCAAGCCAGGGCGAAAAGATCTCCAAAGCGCGTATAATATGTGATCTGGCGAAGCATGGGTAACGGGCGGACCAGTGCGGCCTCCTCGAGCAATCGGGTTGAAGTTAAGATGCGGCCCACTGGATCAATGAAACCGCTGATACCTGTATTGGCCGCCCGGGCAAAAGACCGCCGGTTTTCCACCGCCCGAAAGATGGTCATCGAAAAATGCTGGTAAGGCCCGCTGGTCGTACCAAACCAGGCGTCATTGGTGATGTTGATCAGCAAGGTGGCGCCGTTTTGTACCAGCTCCCGGGATAGACCGGGAAAAATGACCTCGTAGCAGATCTGAATACCGAGGGCATCTTTTTTCCAGGGCAGGGTCTTGCCGGGTTTGCCTGGCCGAAAATCACCGACCTGGGCCACAAGCTTTCCTAAAAAAGGAAGCCAGCGTTCAAAGGGGACATATTCGCCGTACGGCACCAGGTGGGTCTTGTCGTATTTGCTGACTTTCTTAATTTTGGGGCTGATCAGATAGGCGCTGTTAAAATAGATGATTTTTTCGTTCTGGCGCGTGACCGATGGGCTTCCGACCAGAAAATCGATGCCGCTCTGTTCGATACCGGCCATGACCATCTCGGTTGGGCGCTCGTCAAAAAACAGATAAAACGGTGTGGCGGATTCCGGCCAGACGATTAAAGCGGGGTTTTCTGATTTTACAGTATGTGATAAGCGCAGATGCTTTTTGATGGCGGCAGATTGATGGGCCGGATCCCATTTTATGGCCTGGTCGATATTTCCCTGAATAACGGCAATCCGTTTCGTTGGCGCTGCGGCCATTAGATCGTCAACCGTTCGAATGCGCCCGGCACCATAGATCCATGTGGCAAGCACCGCGGCAGCAAAGACCCCGACGGCGCTGAACAGCAGCGGTCTTGAAACCGGTAAATTACGCCACGATTTGCGGCGGGCATGGGTGACGGCCACAAAAACGGCTGCATTGCTCAGGGCAATCAAAAAGGACACGCCATAAGCGCCAACCAGATCTGCGATCTGGATCAAATGCTGTCGCAAATACAGGGCGTGGCCGAGCAATGCCCACGGAAAACCGGTAAAAATGATCGTTCGAACATATTCAAGCGCCACCCATAGCAACGGAACGCTGATCAGGCAGCGCACAGGTGTGCGGGCGACGGCGGCAAGCGCCATGGAAAAAACAGCCGGAAAAAGTGCCAGAACTGCAGCAAAAAGAAACAAAATGGCGATGCTGAGGTACCAGGGCAGATACCCGTAGGTTCGCATGACCGGCACCACCCAGTAGAGCAGGGTCAGATAGTGGATCAGACCGGTAATAAAGCCAATTCGAAAACTTTCCCGGGCAGAAAGATTTGCAAGGGCCACCAGCAAGGGCACGAGCGCAAACCAGGCCAACCAATCCAGTCCGATTTTGGGAAATGATCCGGTCAGCAGTAGGCCGCTGATGGCCGCCAGCAGCATATGTGTTCGATCGGTTTTCATGGTTTGAAATTTTGTATTATATATCATAGAATCATTGTTTACCAACTTAATATATATGCGCCATTTTATTAATAGTAAATCACTTAATCAGGTTTGTTTGTTATTTTGCTTTGTGGATTGAATCTTATCTTTTGACAGGATCAACAGGATTTTGAGGATATTTTTTCTTAGTCGCTCTCCGGAAGAGAGCGACTAAACTCAATCCGCTTTCAGCGGAATAAAATATCTTTGGTCAACAATTCAAACTGCTGAAAAGCACCTAAGTTTACAATTATCAACCTGATTGATGAAAGCACGTGAAACTCGCCGTAGGCGATGGGGTTTTGCCGTTCGCTTCCGGCGAACGGCAAAAGGGAATCCTGACAATCCTGTAAATCCTGTCTAAAAAACTGTATATGTTGAACACTTAATGAATTAAGATCAGATGTGAAATCCAGCTTTCAAACGGGGGACGTGATCGACTATCTTTGAAATAGCTTCTGGTTAGGGAGTATTTATTGCAATGAAAGCATCAAACAGGGCAATGATTTTATCCGGGCTGGTATATCCGGGTGTCGGGCAATTGCTTTGCGGGCACAAGCCCTCCGGTCTTATTTTTGTCCTGGGAACATCCGCAGGGTTAATCGTGCTCTTTTATCGCCTGGTACAACGAGCCTATGGCTTTATGGAGCAAGTCTTACCCGGATTGGCCAATGAAGCACAGGATCTGCAATCCTTAAAACAACTGATCGAGCGTAGTTTGGCCGGCGGCTGGGGGGCTGAAATTATTTGTTTAATCATTATTACCGGTTGCTGGCTGGCGGCAATTGTACACGCCTATTTTGTCGGCAAGAAAATCGACCATCAATCCGAATTTCGTGGTAATCATTGACCTGAGATTTTCAGAAAACCAGGTACCTGCCCATGGATTCTAAAAAGCTTTCACTGGAAATAATGCCTGAACGGATGACCGTTTGCCGTCTTGATGCTTCTGCTCCGTTGCCGGGCTGGTTGGATGGTTCCGCCTTTTATTCGATCACACGCACACAAGAAGAGCTCAGCCTTGTCTGTCATGAAGCGCTTACCCCGCCGGGCATAAAATGTGAGAGCGGCTGGCGATGTTTTCGCGTTCAAGGGGTGTTAGACTTTTCTGAAATCGGCATTATGTTCTCCCTAACTCAACCGCTGGCAATAAACGATGTTTCTGTTTTTGTCATATCCACGTTTGATACGGATTATTTTCTGGTCAAAGAAAAAGATCTGGCAACAGCCATCGACGCTCTGACAGTCGCCGGACACAATATCGATACAGAGATCAGATGACCCGTCTTCGCTCTAGCGAGCTTCGCCGCGGCTAACAGAGGTCAGTAAACATGTATCAGAAGGTGGTGCGGGGTTTATCCCCGCCCGATCGATTTCATTAAGGCGAACAGCTTTGCCACTAAGGCACAAAGACTCTATGAGATGATCTGTATTTTAAAGCATTATAAAAATAAGAGGCGTCATTCATTCGATCTTTGATAGACATGGAATGCATAAATATCATTTTTAACTTAGTGCTTTTGTGTCTTTATGGCTGAACAAATACCGTTAAATGCCGAACTTTTGAACCTGAGAATAAAGAGGAGCGGAATATGTATGTGACTTTCTATGGAGCGGTGCGCGAAGTGACCGGCTCGATGCACCTTTTAACCACTGATCATGACCGCATTATCCTGGACGCCGGTTTGTTTCAGGGCCGCCGCAAGGAAACCGGTGAAAAAAACAGGGTTATCCCCTTTGATCCCAACATGCTCACCAATATCGTGCTGTCCCATGCGCACATCGACCATTCCGGCCGCATCCCATTGTTGACCAAACATAATTTCTCGGGCCGCATCGTCTGCACGCGTGCAACCGCCGCGGCCAGTGAATATTTGCTGCTGGATTCGGCGCATATTCAGGAATCGGATGCCAACTACCTGAATTATAAAACGGTTCGCAGCGCGCTGAGCAAGCGGCACAACTCCAAGGGCGGCTCAAAGATCAGCAACCGCAAAAAACGCGAACTAACGAAAATTCTGAAGAAAAACCGTCACGATCTGAACACCGACATGATCGATGAGCTGATCCAAACCCATCACCTGGAAAAAATTGAACCTCTGTATCGGATTGTTGATGCCGACCAGGCCCTGGAGCTGTTTGACGGGTATCCCTATCGACATCCGGTTGCCATCGGCAAGGATATGACCTGTACGTTTTACGATGCCGGCCATATCCTCGGATCGGCCTTTGCCCTGATTCGCACCCGACAAAACGGCCGTGAATTCCGAGTATGCTATACCGGCGACATCGGTCGCTTTGACAAACCGATCATTAAAGATCCGACCATGGTATTTAGTGAAGAAGATCGGCAAATCGATCTTCTTATCATGGAAAGCACTTACGGTGATCGACTGCATGAGCCGGTTCAGGACTTAAAGCCGCAATTAAAGAAAATTATCGTCGAAACCCATGAACGCGGCGGGTCGGTTATTATCCCCGCATTCGCTTACGGCCGCACCCAGGAGCTGCTTTACACACTGCATGAACTTTACGATGAACCGGATGTCCCGCGCATGCCGATTTACGTGGACAGCCCGCTGGCAACCAAAATCACCCGGGTCTTCGGCGAGCACCCCGAAGTGTATGACCAGGAAACCCACGATGCCTTTCTTAAGAAAGGCAAGAACCCGTTTTCGATGGACAAGATCCACTTTGTCGGTTCGGTTGAAGAATCCATTGCCCTCAATCACGAAACCAAACCGCACATTGTGCTTTCGGCCTCCGGCATGTGTGAGGCCGGGCGCATCCTGCATCACCTGCGCTACAAAATTCACAACGAGAAGAATACGGTCCTGATGGTCGGCTACCAGGCCCAGAACACCCTGGGCCGGCGAATTCTTGACCTGGGCCTGAAATATGCAGAGTCCGGCCGTAAAGGGGCTGCACCGGTTGTGCGGTTTTTCAACAAGGAGTATCCGCTCAATGCACACGTCGTCAAGCTGGGTGGATTCAGCGCCCATGCCGATAAGAACGAAATGCTGCGCTTCCTGAAGGAATCCAATTTGAAGATCAAAAAGATCGCCCTGGTTCACGGGGAAGAAGATCAGATCCTGTCATTTGCCGATTCTCTGAAAAAGGAAGGCTATTCAGTTGTGGTGCCCAGGTATGGGGAGTCGGTGGAAGTAAAGTAATCCTAAAATGAGGCGTTTTAATTTAATTCTTTTTAAAAGAAAATTCCACCACAAAAATTAGAAGCCCGAAGTAGGGGCGGGGTTTATCCCCGCCCGATAAACATCAGGCCACCACCGCATCCATATCATGAAGCCGCTTTAATTCTTGCGATCAGTTCCCATTTTACCATTTAACTATTTTACTATTTAGCTACATCAGCTAAAGATCCAGCGGGCTTTGCACCGCCAGACCCGGCTTGTTGAGCACGTGCGTGTAGATCATGGTTGTGGCAACACTCGAATGGCCCATCAGTTCCTGGACCGTGCGAATGTCATTGCCGTTTTCCAGCAGGTGGGTGGCAAACGAATGCCGTAAGGTATGGCAGGTGACTTTCTTGTTCAGACCGGCCTTGAAAGCAGCCTTTTTGACCGCCTTTTGCAAAGAGCTCGAATGCACATGATGGCGACGCACGGTTTGGCTGCGGGGATCGACCGAAAGCCGGTTTGAGGGAAACGCATATTGCCAGATCCATTCCCTGGCGGCATTCGGATATTTGCGCCCCAGCGCCGGCCAGATATAAACGCCGGCAACACCCTTTTTTAAATCCTTATCGTATATCCTCTTGACCTTTTCCAGCTGTTCCTTGAGCGTAGGCGCAGACCGCTCCGGCAGCATCGTGACGCGATCTTTGCGGCCTTTTCCGTCTCGCACGGTCAGCCGTAAGCTTTCAAAATCAATATCCTTTACCCGCAGGCGAACGCATTCCATAAGTCTTAGACCCGCACCGTAAAGCAGCCCGGCCATAACAAGATTGACACCGTTGAGTGAATCGAGCAGACGTTTTACCTGGCCTGTTCTTAAGACTTCCGGCACGCGCACCGGCCGTTTTGCCCGCACGAAATCGCTAAAATCACCGGGGTCGCGTTTGACCACCTCACGGAAGAAAAAAACAATGGCATTCAGTGCCTGGTTCTGGGTGCCGGCCGCTATCTTTCTGTTTTCCGCCAGATAATTCAGATAAGACTCGATATCCTTGGCGCCGATTTTTGCAACCGTCTTTTTTTTATGAAAGGACAGAAAGCGGCGGATCCACTGCTCGTAGGCCCTTTCGGTGCGGATGGAATAGTGGCGCAGCCGCATGGCGGATTTAAGACGGTCGAATAATTTTTTAGAGCGGGCATCCAGCTCTGATTTGGGAAGCATGCGATCACGGAAATGCCCGCGATGGGAATGAAAAGATGAAGGAGCGGGCGTCGGTCCCAGCGGCCTCAAACTTTTAAGTTTAAGTCCCGTTTTAAGATAGGTATCATACAAAAATATCAGAGAATCCTCTGCCTGCTGGACCTGCCAGGGCTGAATCCGATCCTGGATGCTTAATTCCAGCAAAAACTGCCGAATTACATCTGCCGATCGACTTTTTAGGGGCTTGTCTTTGATATAATCCGAAAATTTCTGGGCCCAGCGAACATACCATTCCGCATTTTTTTCAGGAACCCCACTGGCAATCACCGCTTTTCTAAATGATGCCCAGAAATTTTTTACATTAGCAGCCATATCGAAGATAAATAAGGGAGTAGAGGGTGAAAAGTATCGAATGATATCTTTTATTTGCAGAAGTGGAGAACAATGTCAACATAATTCAATGATATTAATTATTATAGAATTATGTATATTATATATCGATGATTCAAACTAATACGTGTTAGGTTTCAATCCAATTTATGAGTAAATCTAAAGTCGTTTTTTTAAATAATTTTGACAGTCCTGTTCAAGTACCTTTCTATGAAAGACGCTGGTTTATATTATTTAGTCGATTTATTTCGTCAGCTGTTGCCAAGATACCACCACTTGCTAAGCGTATCTCGAAAACAATACCGTATCTAAATGGTTGGATTCCAACCCTGTGCCGTGCTGGGAATTATGTTGAAGCCCTTGAGCTGTCAATATCAGGCCTCAAAAAGTGCGATCTTAATGATATAACGGATCATTACTGGCGGTGGTCCTTTATGAGCTATGCGGTTTATTGTGCTTTTGCTCTCGACAATTCAAAACTTATGAACAGCTTGATTTCCATGGCAGATAATAGATTTGAGCCTTTTGAGGGTTCAAACGTTAGTTATTGTTTTTGTCAGTTTTCTCACTTCAAATACGTTCAGGGCGATTATGATTCGGCTATTCGATTGGCTGAAGTCGCGAGAGAGGCTGACGACGAATCAGGAAAAGCATATTATCTTTTGGGCTATTATGAACTTTTTATTAATGAAGGCAATCCAATAGAATATTTTAAAATGGCCATTGAGAGGGATAATTTAATTCTTGCCAGGATTGTACACCATCCTTCATTGCAGGGATTTCCAAATATTCTTGACGATTTGAACAAACTTTATCCATTAAATACGGAAGATTCCCTAACAACCGGCTGAAGCTGACCCTGCTTCGTTAAAACTGCGCAGGGCAGGCCGTGTTGATCCTTGCGGCCAATCGTAAAAGGCCGTGCATGATTGGAGCGCATCCGGCACGCAGCTTAGCCGAAACGTTGGGCACATACGACGCGGACAAAAGAGTTTCTGAATAAACCGCAGATTATGCAGCAGTAAGCGGCTGAATTTGAGAAATTTCTTTGCGGAAACGCTGTTCGGATTCCCACAAATCATAGGCATGTTGTGCGTTCATCCAGAAATCGGGTGAATTGCCGAAAAGACGAGACAGTCTCAATGCCATCAGTGGTGATATGGCCCGTCGTTCTCTTAAAAGCTCATTGACCGTTTGACGTGAAACCCCTAAGGCTGTTGCCATAGAAGTCGCGCTCAGATTAAAGTCTGGCATAAAATCTTCCCTGAGCATTTCGCCAGGATGCGTTGGGGGGATTTCCCTTTTTGCAGTGTTTGATATTGTCATTTTACAGTCCTTAATGGTAATCGGTTATTTCAACATCGTAGGCATCGCCATCGATGAAACGAAAACATATTCGCCACTGTTCGTTAATTGATATTGAATGTTGCCCTTTTCTATCCCCTTTCAGGGCGTGCAGTCGGTTGCTTGGAGGCACTCTCAGATCGCTCAGGCTTGTTGCATAGTTTACATATTCCAGCCGCCGTACCGCCCTTTTTATTAACTCTGATTGTAAATGTTTCGATTTGCCTCTAACGAAAAGCTGTTGCGTTTCTTTATTGGCAAATGTTTTTATCATGAAGATAGTGTAATTTGTCACGTGACAGTTGTCAAGTGTATTTTTGATTAATTTTATTGCCCAACAAAACGCTGAACCTGACCGGAAAAACTATTCGGTTTCACGGAAAGGCCGTGCACGTTTGAAAAGGATGTGGCCGTCAGGTTAGCTCAAAACGTTAGAAAGAGACAAAAGAACCTGAACAGTATCACATTAAAAGAACTCAAAATGGACATCTCTGAGAAATATATTAACCAAGTTTCAGATAATCTTCTATCCTTCCTTAGCGAGGAACTAGGTGATACAAAATTAGACTATGAAATTCCTCCATCACAACTTCAGGGCGGTTATGATACATCTATTTTCCAATTTAAGTTAAAGAACGTTCAGTCATCGCTCTCAGGGCCTTTAGTTCTTCGCGTATTTCGAAAGTCTCATCCTCCTAAACAGGCCATTATGGAAAGCGTCATACATAATTCTTTGGTAGATCAAGGATTTCTCGTGCCATATGTATATTTTGCCTGTATAGATGATAAATATCTGGGAAACCAATTCCTGATTATGGCTTTTTTGACCGGAGCGCTTTTACCAACAGTTTTGGATCAAGATACTGCCATCGTGCTTGGTAAAACGCATGCAGCGCTCCACAATGCCGACTCAAGACAATTGAATGAAGATATGATCGCGGAGGGCTTTGGAGGACGACAATATAGCATCGACGGGAAGGTAGACCGCTTACTCAAGGCAAGTGAGCACTTACCGTGGTTAGAAGAAATTGTTTTTTGGCTGATAGAAAACAGACCATCTGATTTTGAACATCCCTCCATTTGTCATGGAGATTTCCATCCATATAATTTGCTGGCCAAGGATGGCGAAGTTACAGCGATTTTAGACTGGAGCTCATGTAGAATTGGTGATCCTGCCGAGGATGTAGCTTCTACATTGGTTATATTTAACGCGGCAACCAAACATATAATTCCATCACTTGATTTAAAAATCGAAACCAAAAAATATCTGGATGCATACAGGGGTGAAAGGGATTTGAATGAGCAGCATTTGGGATATTATCAAGTATTATTCTGTATATTACGTCTCTTCACTGGGGGATTTATTTGGTCTCAGCCTCCTATCCAGAATGACCTAATTAATATTGTTTATGATTTTTCAAAAATACCTGTAGAAGTTCCA
>JAHEIW010000255.1 GCA_024639185.1 Deltaproteobacteria bacterium
GTAATTGATTTTGATTTTGCCAGACCCGAAGAGGGTAGAACCGATCGCGGGCGGATCACCAGGCCCATGAATGCCGGATCGATTATGGCGGATATTTTTGCAGAGCATTTGCTGGGATCCGGATTATATGAAGTTGTTGAAAGACGAAAAGTCGTCCGGTTAATGCGAGATTTTGAGATTGATGGCGGCGATCTTTTTGCCGCCGATAAAATTAGCCAAATGCAACAGGTCCTGAACATCGATGGTCTGGTGGTCGGCGTGGTTACCGAATACGGTGACTGGCGGGGAACACTCAACTGGGGTGGCGTGGTCGGTTTTAGTGCCCGGCTGGTCCAGATCGACTCCGGTTCATTGATATGGGCTGTCAGCGCCAACCGGGACATGGCTATGACAAATTCCACTGCAATTGCCCATGCCGCATCAAAGGATGCGCTTGAAGACCTCATCGCAAAGCTCGGCAGATGATGAAAATTGCGCCGATGAAAGAAATCGAAGCGTTAACCCGCCAGGTTTTACATAATTGTGACATCTCCGATGCGCAGCACGCCGGATTATATTCCACCTGCGGTCTGGCATTACGATTGCGAGATCTGTATAAATGGGAGCACCGTCTGAATCCATGGGAAGAAAAAGACACCTCTGAAATTCTGGATTGGATTGGTGAAAAAGAGACGCTCTGGGAAAAGCTCGCGGATGCGAAACACAGCAACATTGCCATCCAGGGCAAAGTTTATGATCTGTATGATACCACCGCCATCAATGCGATTCTTGAGCCCCGGGGCTTTTTTTACGGAGCCGGATATGCGTTTAGCTTGAAACCGACATTTTTTCTGGCCGAAATCAAAAATAAACACCGCCATAACGGATACACCGTGTACACGCTCGGACGTGAGTTGGCCCGCGACCTGCTAACCTTGCCGGCCCTTACCCAGGACCGACAGATCCTGCTGCGTACCGATTCCGCCCGGATGTTTATGTGGGACCAAATGACCTACATTAATAAGTCGGGCCGCCCGGCATTGCGGTTCGCCCTCGAACACTGTGGCCTCAAAGAATACAATCCCGAAGTGTTGCAACACCATTTACCTGCCCTTCTGGCAGCGCAAAAAGACAATTATATATACCATGAGATCGGGGAACTCAGTGATTCCACTTTCGATCCCACCATCTGGCGCGAACTGATTGCCGCCTTTCCGCACTCCCCTGTAGAGTTGCTTGCCAGAGGACTTAAAGACCTGCTGGCAGACACTCATCCAGGTGGAACGCTCAATTATCTGATTGAAAATCGAAAATTTGCCGGTCTGGGTTTTTACACCGCTTTTTTGGATGGCATGCTAAAAGAATTGTTTCCCCAGTTGCGCAAAGCATTTATTATCTTTACCAAAACGGTTAAATGGCGTATAATTAAAGCTGCAACCATTGAAGGCCATCAGCACGCAAAAAATGTTGCAGCCGAGGTGATTGAGCTGTATCAAGCGGGAAAAAACAAAAATCAGCTGCAATGGGCCAAAGAACAAATTGAAAGACGTCTGTTGAAACAAAGCGAATGAAAGGACATTCAGGTGGCAGAGAACCCGGGGAGATTTTATGCAATATGATGCAGAATTCTGCCGGCAGATGCGCGTAAACGGTAGTGAAAAAGAGGATTGCCTGACGCTGATTGGCGATATCATTTATCTGGCAACCAGCGCCCGTAACTACGGCCTGCTATCACTGGGAAAAGACGCCGAAGAAAACGAATCATTTCTGATGCGCAAAGGACTTGAGCTGGCGCTAGACGGTGTTAAAAGCGCGAAAGCCAGAAATATATTAGAGCTTTACATATTGAGCGCGGATTATACTGGCAAAGATCTGCTGGAGCGCTGCATTATCCTGGAAGGCGTCATCGGTATTATAGAGGGCATGCATCCCAAGCTTTTAAGAGAGATTCTGCTGTCTTTTCTGGGTGAAACCAATCATGAGAACTACAAAGAAGAGTTTGATATTGAGGAAATCGAAAAGCTGGAAGGCTATCTTAAACGCGCTGAAAATGTATCGGCGGACTCGGAACCGGCCGTCGAACTGAGTAAGCTTTTGGAATCGCTTGATAATACGTTCACCAGGCAATTTCTACAAACCATTAGTATCGATGATCTGGCCAAGGTCGTCTCCGATCTGGATGGTAAGGTCCAGATTAAACTTTTCAACAGTTTGCCCAAAAGAGGTGCCATTTTGGTGCTGGATGCGATTGAACAGCACGGTTTACTTGACGCGCAAGAAATGAAGGAAACCCATGAAAAAGTCTTTGCCATTTTAGGTGAGTTGAAAGAGCAGGATCGGATCCTATGAAATATTACGTGTACTTTGATGCCTACGGATACGCCCGCCAAGCCATCAGCGCCACTGAATTGGCCGAAACCTACCAGAACGATCCCAATATGTATTTAAAAACCATGTGCCGTGGCATATCCGGTGAGGATGCCAAACCGATCAGCGGTCATGTGGGAACCCTTAGTTTCAGCAGCCAAGAAGAACTCAAGGACTATTTAGAATCCCTGGGTGATGAATTAAATGGTTTTTATGAGGCTGAGGCAGATAGTCGCCCCTACAACTTTTAAAAGCTAATTTTTAAATTCATCTTGCGCCCATGGGCTTTGTTGGCAAACCGATTCAAAATGCGAGATGGCGCTTACTGGGCGGCGAACACTTTCTTGAGCAAATCGGTCACCCGGGCGGCCGGCTGGGTGCGAATTTGCCTCTCTTGCTCGGCCAGCATTTTAAACAGCCCCTTCAAAGCCCCGTCAGTGACATACTGGTCTAAATCAAAACTGGTGCTTTTGCCAAACGGCAGGCTCGTGATTTTGTCGTTTAGTTCCTGATAAGATTGTGTGACCCCCACCTCGCCCATGGCATCTTTGATGATGGGCTTAAAAACCTTTTGAAGCTGTGCGGAGGTTTTATCCTCAAAATAAAGCGTCGCCTCATTGTCGCGCCCGTTCAGGATTTTTTGGGCATCATCAAAATTCATGTCGGAGATGGCATCCAAGAAAATGGACTTGGCTTCTGGTGCAGCCCGCTCGGCGGCCCGGTTCATGCTCAGCTCAAATGCATCTACTTTTTCGCCGTAACCGGCGGTTCTGAGCAATTTTTCAACTTTCTGAACGGATTCAGGCACAGGAATTTTAATTGCCGGATTTTTAAAAAACCCATCCGGTTTGGATACGAGGCTCACCGCTTTATCAGTTCCAACCTGCAATGCTTCTTTAAGGCCCGCGGTGATTTCATCATTGCTGAGCCCGCCGGCAGATCCGCCCAATGCTTTTTGGGCCTCTTTGGCCATGTCACTCAGGCTGGCAGCAATGCCGGATTGAACACCGACCATCAGAAAGGCGATGATGAACAGACCGCCCGCATATCGGTATATCTTCATAGGGTGCTCCTTTACTTTTTGTATTCATTGAACAATACAGCGCCCGGGGTAGCCCCGTCTTTCTCCGTTCGACCGTGACCTGACGCGTCAGGGTTTACTGTCATCGGTTTTGGTCTCCGGGCTGCTCTGGGCATCCGATGTTTCTTTCATATTGGTCATTGTCCGAATTTCATCCAATCGTATTTTGAGGGTACTAATTTCATCGGCATTTGCTGCAATGGTTGTTTTGAGTTTCTGATTTTCAGCAAGCAGATTTTGATTCTGGTTGTTTACCGCCTGCAGGTCAGCATTTTTCTTCTCGAGTTCAGCTTTTTCGTTGAGGCAAACCTGAGCCTGCATTTCCAATTCTCGGATTTCGGCCGCCAGTCGATTATTTTCGCTGCTGGCGGATTCGGTCTCGGCCTTTTCTTTTTCCAGTTGGGAATTGGTTTCCGCCAAAGATGCGGCCTGGGCCTTGAGTTGTTCATTTTCGCCTGCCAGATCCTGAGCCTGTCCGATCTTTTGGCGCAGCGTCGAATTCTCCTGCTCGACGGTGTTTTTGGCCTGAATCAGCGCCTGGATTCGATCGGTTAATTCCAGATTTTTTTCGGTTGCGGATTTATC
>JAHEIW010000256.1 GCA_024639185.1 Deltaproteobacteria bacterium
CGGAAGGCGGTTCCGGGATGGGGATGGGTACCGGGCTCGGATTAATGATGCCGGCCATGTTTGCCCAGTATTTTGCCAAAGCGCAACCCCAATCGGAGCAACATCAGCCACAGGCAAAGTGTCCGGAATGTGATAATTCCATACCCGCACAGTCAAAATTCTGCCCGGATTGCGGACACCAGCTCTTGGTGTTTGAGCAATGCCCGCGTTGCTCTAAGAATCTGACGCCGACAGCGAAATTTTGTTCGCGTTGCGGTCATTCCGTTGAAGAAAAACAAGCTACGCATTTCTGCCCGAATTGCGGCAATGAAAATTTAGCCGACGCCGTTTTTTGCAATGAATGCGGCGAAAAAATGACATAAATCGTTATGGCTTGATGAATGTGGCTTAAACCGTTCATTTAGTTGCCCAGAAGTCTGCGAAGCGGTCCAATCTCAATTGAATGACATTTTGGGCATTCAACAGGTGCTGCGTGACACGCTGACCAAACGGAGACGCGTATTAATTTTTTAATTGAACATCAGTGTCCTCAATGCGGCGCGCCTGCCATAATGGAAGAAACGGATCGTCTGTTTGCCTGCAAATTTTGTCGTGTGAAATCATATTTGGAGGCATCAGATGTTTTTCGATATATACTGCCCAGCACGGCACCGGCGTCCAAAGAACTGCTGTATTTCCCCTATTGGCGCTTTAAAGGTATGCTGTTTTCCTGTGCCGGCAATGGTGTCGGTCATAAATTTTTCGATGTCAGCTATCAAGCCATAGCAGCGCGTGCTTTTCCGGTTAGTCTGGGTTTGCGCAGCCAGGCCTTGAAACTTAAATTCATTACACCTGAAACCGAAGGCCGATTCCTCAAACCGACCCAGTCATGGGAGGGTATCGAACAAAACTTTGATAAGCGTTTCGACAAGACGCTTCCCAAACCAGTGCTGCATCGTGCCCATATCGGTGAGACCATCAGCCTTATTTATGCCCCCTACTATGTTGAAAACCGTCTGTATGATGCTGTTCTCAACAGGCCAATCGCAGCCGCCGCATTGGATACCTCGGAGATAAATCAACTGCCTGACGAAAAACCGTTCTGGCACATTCATTTTATGGCGACCCTATGCCCCAATTGCGGCTGGGACCTGGATGGAGAAAGCGATTCGCTGGTATTGCTGTGTAAAAATTGTACGTCAGCCTGGTATCCGGTGGGCAAAGGCCTCAAGCAGATCAAATTCGCAAAGCAACCGAGCGAAGACAAAAATGCCATTTACCTGCCCTTCTGGTGCATTAAAAGTAATATCAAAGGCATAAAACTAAAATCCTATGCGGACTTGGTTCAGGTTGCCAATATTCCCAAAGTTGTTCAATCCGGCTGGGACAAAATGGATTTTCGTTTCTGGGTGCCCGCATTTAAAGTACGCCCTAAGATATTTATGCAACTTTCAAAAAATATGACCCTTGCCCAGCTGCGTACAAAACTGGTGGAAGAACTGCCCGCAAACCGACATTATCGTATAAATTTACCGGTAACCGAGGCCAATGAGAGTTTAAAGGTTAATCTGGCCAGCTTTTTCAAGCCCAAAAAAGAGCTGATTGACATCCTGCCGAGCGTCCGTATCAGCGCCCAAAGCTTTGCGCTGGTGTATGTCCCTTTTATCGAAAAACACCATGAATATATCCAGCCCGATTTACGCTTTGCCATTAATAAAAACACGCTAAAGCTTTCTGAACATTTCTAGTCCCAATTGAAAAAAATGTGTAAGCATGCGATATATGGCATATGGTGAAACCTCAGTCGCTTACTGCGGATACCCTCATCGACCGTTATTGTAACTTTTTAATGGTCGAAAAAGGATTATCAAAAAAAACCCTCGAAGCCTACAGCCGGGATCTTGTCCGCTACCGGTATTTTCTGACGCAGCAAAAAATAGGGTCTTTTACGGAAAAAGACACCCCGTTCATCCTAAAGTATTTAATTCATCTGAGAAAATCCGGTTTAGCGGCACGCTCGCGCGCACGGCATCTGGTGGCCATCCGGGGGTTCTATCGATTTCTGGTTCAGGAAAAGATCCTGCACCATGATCCGGCCAGGCTGGTAGATCTTCCCAAGACCCGTCTAACATTGCCCGATGTTTTGTCGCGTGAAGAAATTGAGTGTTTACTACAGGCACCCGATACTGACAAACCACTGGGCGTTAGGGATGCCGCCATGCTTGAACTGCTGTATGCCGCCGGACTGCGCGTATCAGAACTCGTGCATATCAAGCTGCAGGATATCAATATAGAGGCCGGCTTTGTGCGCATCTTTGGCAAAGGTGCCAAAGAGCGAATTGTGCCGATCGGCATGCAGGCCAAAGAAAAAATTGAAAATTACCTCGAGACCGTCAGGCCCAAACAATTAAAGCAAGGCTCAAGCCCCTTTGTGTTTGTCGCCCGAGCCGATCGGCCGATGACCCGCCAGGGGTTTTGGAAACTGCTGCGGCGGTATGCATCGAAGGCAGGTCTTAACAAAAAAATTACCCCGCACAGCTTGCGGCACTCTTTTGCCAGCCACCTGCTGGAAGGCGGGGCCGATTTGCGGGCCGTGCAGGTCATGCTGGGGCATGTGGACATATCGACAACCCAGATCTATACACATGTCACCCGTGATCATCTAAAACAATTGCATCGCAAATTTCATCCCCGCGGATAAGACCCATAACAAATGAATGCAGATGCAAAACGGGATGTTTGTGCAAAGAGTGGAAATGTGGTTGATTTGATCGGATTTTGCTCGAAGACCGATCCGATAATATCTCCGCCAATAGCCCCGATCATCCTTAGTCCACGCGGCTATCCACCAGAGTCGGCATGGCGCATAGATCAACATGCTCGATGGACGAAACAAAAATTTTACAGGGTGGACAAAATTTTTTGGGTTTGCCCCGTCCGGTCCAGATCAGTTTCATACGATGATTGTTGCCACATTTAGGGCACACGCAATTAACCGTGAGGGGTTCTTTCAATCTGATTCGACGAACAGGGGTATCCTCGTCTTTTAACAACTGGTTTCTTTTGGATGCGGCCATGTTTATTTCTCCTCAGGTTAGAAGATTTACAATCTGTTGATTAGCCGTTTTCAAGGCACCCCCTTTTGTTGGACCGCTCCTTTCCATTTGCTTTAGTTTGTTTAATCTCACCGGGCAACGTTCTGCGCAATCGCAGCCTGCAAGGACGCCCACCAGCTGTTGGCTTTGCTCTTAAGTGGTCTGATACTTTTTGAGAAGATCCTTAATCGCTTCTTCAAGTAAAACGCCCAGAGACTTATCCAGATCGACGGCCAGATGTTTGAGCGCCTTGAGAATTTCTTGATCGATCCGCGTTGAAAAGGTCTTCTTCTTACTCATGAAATAAAACTTATAATACATTAAAATAGAAATCAAGAAAAAAATAATTATTAATTGATTAATTTTTTAAAAATATAATGCTAGCATTATTAAAATCTGGTTTTCCGGCGGCCGAAGGGTGTTTACAATGGGTTGGTGGTTGAGGTTGTCGCTATCAGCAAGGTCATTTATTTCGTTTTGCGACATACAAGATCTGCGACCATGCGGTTTGATGGGGGATCTAAAGGCCGCGTTGCCGGCGTTCAGCTTCCATGAAATTCAAAATGATTGCATTATTTTAGCAGGTCAACGGGTATGATTCGAAAGGTTCCCTGCCCCATGGTCAACAGTTCGCCTTCGGAATTATAAATATCCGCGCGCACAAAACTGGAACGGCCCGTTTTGTGCGTACACCACGCAGAGCACAGAAACACGTCGCTTTTAGCGGGTTTCACATAATGAATATCGATGTTGATCGTGGTGCAATTATACCCGTCATCCAGCAGGGACCATACGGCCCATGCCATGGTCGTATCGATCAGTGTAAACAAAATACCGCCATGCGGTTGTTCTGGAAAAGGCCAGCAGAATGCCGATGTCGGTTTTAAACGAGATTGTGATTTACCGCCGGCAGCGGCTTCAATCTGAATTCCCA
>JAHEIW010000257.1 GCA_024639185.1 Deltaproteobacteria bacterium
GTTGTCGCCGGTATGATCGATCGCCCTGTGATTGCAGTGCCGACAAGTATCGGATATGGTGCCAGTCTTGGTGGTCTGGCGGCTTTGTTTGCGATGCTGAACAGCTGCAGTTCAAATGTTACCGTCGTTAACATTGATAACGGTTTTGGGGCGGGGTATGTGGCGGCAATGATCAATCGTAAATAGGTCCAACAAAATTTTTGACTTAATTCATAAAGAGGTACTCCTTTTATGAACACAGCGGATGCAATCACGACCTTTTCACAGAGTGAAAAAATTAAGGGTGGCTTGATCTGGGCCACCCAGGCGGTCGAACTTTTCAAGGCGCTGCCGGAAGCAGATAAACCCGGTGCTGAAAAGATCATCAGGTCCCTGGTCGACATGATCGGCAGCGAGATACTAATATGCAACAAAACAGCGCCCAATGAACTCTGGCTGGAAGTCGAAAAAAATATCGATACCGCCATGGTCATGATCAATTCCAATGTGGCGCACGAAGCCGGCTACCATCTTACCCAGGCCCTGACACAGGTGACCACCATCGGTCAACGATCCATGACGATATTAAAAGATGACGGGCTTCTGTGACGTTGCAAACGTGATCATTTGCTGTTCAGCCATCCCTTTTTCATCTTGCCCGACGGATAATATGGCACCTTTATAGCCAACATCCCATAAAAACGGTTCTAAAAAAGTACTAACCGGATTGCATACGGAGAAATGTATGAATAAAAAAAAACGGATCCTGATTTGCGCTCTTATTCTGCTGCTGGACCTGGCCGTTTTTTTTCTTCCGCTCACTGCCATATTCCTGGTCTATGTCATCTGGCAGAATCCGCCCTGGGTCAGGGAATTTTTGCAGCAACTTGATCGGCCGGGTCCTTCGGCTTAAACTAAAGTCGCCGCACAATACAAAAACAGCTGCAGATTAAACCGGTTAGGGTTTGATTCGAAAAAAGAAGGGATCAGGGTCGCGAGGTTTGGCGGATGCTAGTTTTCATAGCAATTGTTCGCCAGTTGGATGGAAAGAGCTGCGCGCGATTGCAGAACCGACAGGGTAAGATCCATATCGTTTTTACGCGCCTCGTCGGTTGTGTCCATTTTTTGCTGCCACGCTCTGCTGCCGGTATTGTAAAATGCATAACACTTATCAACAGCGCCCAAAAAACAGGGGTTGTTTTCGGCATTGCTCCTTATACGATCGATTTCAATTTTGGCCTGTTGCAGCAATTCAACAAATTCTTCGTAACTCACGTTGTTCTCCAGGCTCTGCTGGATGTGTGAAAGAGCGGCCAGTACATTTTCTTCTTCCACTGATATTTTAGGACCCGAGCAAGACCAACCGCATACGAATATACCGATCAGAACAACGCCAACCAGGGTGAATTTTATCATTTAACTTGCCTCATATAACCATGACCTAAGCATTCCTGTGGCAAACGGATTGCTCACATTTTCAATCATAGCGTAAATCGAGGCTATTGACAAGATCAATAAATTTATTTATATCTATTTCAAATACTTATAAGTTTTTACTTTTTATATTTTAATTTTAAGCGGGCCACATCCTGGGGGTCACTAAAGTTTAAAGAGAGGGTGACATGCCGGTAGGCTTCGATGATCGGAATGGCCAGATTGCCGGCATCACGGTAGAACACATCGATGCCCTTGGAAATACCGCCTACGCCCTGCACGCTGAACAGCATGCGGCGCCGATCGAACATCCCGGATTCCTGCATTGAATGCATCAGGGCTGATGGAATCAGGAGATCTTCTTTTATCTGCGACAGACACAGCTGAATACCCTCCTGAATGCCAGTCAAATGTGTGGTCTTCTGGGATTCGTTGAGCAACTGCCACATATGGCCGTTGAACAGCTGATCAGTTACGGTGGAATCAATTTCTGCCGCCGGGGCATTGCCTGGTAAAAAAATCAATATGATCAGAAGAGCGGTTGTCTTTAAAATGGGGTTGTGCATTGCTATACCTCCACGATTTGCGTGTCAAAAATCAATATCTGAACATAGGCATTTTCGGGTTGCTTTCAATGCCACTATAGAATTCGGTTGGGTCGTTTAAGCCGTTGAACCGGACCGATATCTGCAGGTTTACATCAACAATTGGAGAGATAGCTATGGGCGAATAAATGGAAAACACTCCTATCTTACCATCGCCGGCAGGCAGAGGGCACAAGTTGAATCGCACTTGCAAATGCTTATTTGGCAGGTTCTGGCTTAATTATCTTTCAGGCAGATATTTTCCCACACATATTCGGTGGGATGCAGGCGGATGTGGGCTGTATTGATTGTCGGTTTCTGCATTTCAGGATTGAATTCATTTAGAACAAGATCGATGCGATCGATGAGATTTTTAATCTGCAGGTCTTCTAAAATGTCGATGATGGCTAAATCATCATGAATTTGATCGATCAAAAATTTTAAGCGCGCATTACCGGTTTGAAAATAATTGATACGCTCGTTGATTAGATTTATATACGCCTGGTGGGTTTGTATCAGACTGAGGTTGTAACGGATGCGCAAATTTTTCAGAGCCGCCTGATGAGAATATACCTCAGCGCTTATCTGTTCGGAACGGATTTCCATTTGCAGTTCAGCCACACGTTGTTTCAGATAATGTCGCATTTCAACGGCCTGATCGATTTTATCGATTATTTTTGCCCGCAACATTGATATGTCGTTAATCTTTCCTTCGAGCGTAGCTGTTTTTAGGCCGGCGTCGGCCATCGAGCTACATGCGAACGACAGGATAACGATGACCAGACTGATTTTGCTGAATACGAACGATTTCATTTGAACTCCTGTTTTTCCTGTATGGTTCTATCCAGACTGTTGGTGCAGGGCGTCTATTTTTTTGCGGATGTTTTCCGGGACAAATAACTTGCCGCCCGCTCGCTCCCATTCAGCCAAATATTCAATTCCGATCCGCGCATGCACATCAGCCGAATCAAGCAAGCCCATCAATTCCAATTGCCGGCCTTGCCATCTTAAGAGTGCTTCTCCGATTTCAGCTGGAAATTCTGCAAGTCCGTTTAGAGAAATCAAGTGGCCGTCCCACTGAAATAGATAATGTGCCACCCGCGGTGACAAAACTCTGATACCATTCATGCATATCCAGCTGCCTTTCCATTGACACAGGTGCCTGGCAGCTGCCGGAGAGATCTCGCTAATCTGATTCAGGAAAAGATCTGAGGCCTGCATCTCCGTGATGCACTTCGCCGTTGAGGCTGTCATTTCGGAAAGCTCGCCGATACGATTAAAATTTCCGGCACAAATTTGCGCGGATATCGTCTGGTTTTTGGAGTAAACGGGTTCAGCCGAAACGACATCCTGCTTATTTTGGACCTGCTGCCAAATTGTTTCAAGCGATTCCAAACGGGCGTCTGTCGGATCAATGGCCAGTTTGTCTGCTGTGGGTCGGTATTCTTTCAGGGCCCAATGCATTTGCTGAACATGCCTGTCCATATCAATTCCACTGGCAACTGCGGACACCTGTAGATCCGTCAACATGCGTCTCTTGAGGAACAGTAACTCCTCGCAGGCTCCCGAAACCCATTTGAGTGGTTTTTCCAATTGCCTGATATAGGCCTGACGACGCTGGATGGTCTGCAGACTGAAAACAATACGATTATGGTTGGTGGCCTGCAGAAATGTCTGAACATCGGCTTTGCGTTGCGCATCTAAAATTTCTTTTTCCAGCTCTTCAATGCTCTGCCGGTAACGTTTTCTGAGTGCGAGCACTTCTGCCTGTTTTTTCAACAGGGTGTCTCTGAGAAGAGTGACTTCATTGATAGGGTCGTCGTAGATACTGGGGTTTACCACAGAGGGAATATCCACAATTTGATTTTTGGCAAGTTTAAGCGGTTGTGGATAAACCTCTGATGGCGCTTCAGTAACGGTCTTGTCTTTGGTGGTCTTTGACTTGTTTTCGAAAATGAAAAAGCCGGAAAAAACAGCAGTGATCAAAACCGCA
>JAHEIW010000258.1 GCA_024639185.1 Deltaproteobacteria bacterium
GTGCTACCTCCGGTTAAAAATGGACCCGCCTTCCGCCGGCAATCGGACCCACCCGACCGGTAAACCATCGTATTTTATGCTGACCCACCCAAGCCTGTAAAATATCCAGATCCTTACATGTGGGGTATCGTACTTTCAAATTCACATTGAGAGAGTACGATGCATAGAGCAAAGACACGGAAACGACCTTGTAGAATATGCCGCCGATGGTTTCTACCCGATGCACGACAAAAAGATAGACAAAAGACTTGTGGCCGGGAACAGTGCCAACGGGAGCACCATCGCAGACTTTGCAAACAATGGAACGATAAAAACAAACAATATTTCAAGGCCAACTACCTGACCGAAAAATTGAAGCGGACCAAAGCCCCGCCGGATATCCCCAAAAGCCGTATTCAGCTACACCTTCCGCGAGATGTCATTATCGATCGAATCGGAGGACAATACCTCATCATCATCGAATACATGGTCGAGCAAATCATTCGACGCAATTTGAAGCTGTCCGGATACCAACCTCCATAAATCAAAACGCGGTTTTTTAAGAGGCGTTAAGTGACTATCATACTGAAATAACATTAAAATAAAACCGACTAATCAGAAAATGACTTTAAGAGGCAATAAATGGATAACCAAAAGGAATAATATGTAAATACTGACGGACTAATCGAAAAGCGTTTTTAAGACACAATCGACATCTTCGGTGCCCATGGGATACATTGGCACCATGAGCGAAAGTCCCTACATAACGATCACAACGCAAACCATTGGCGAGCGTTACGCGGATTTACGGATCATCCAGCCCGTGGCAGAAAACGCCATGGAGCGGTCCATGCAAAACTATGGTCAATTGACCCCCGTGGTGGTGGGGCAAGTGGACGATAGATACGAGATGGTAGACGGGTTCAAGCGGCTTCGGGCCGGACGCAAGCTGGGGTATGACCGCCTGCAAGCCCGGCTCATGCCCGGTGGCCGGCGGGCCATGAAGGCTGCCATCATTTACCTGAACACCAAGGCGCGCACCATCGCGGACATCGAAAGTGCCCTGGTGATCCGTTCGTTATACCGGGAGGATCATTTAAACCAGATCGAAATCGCCGCACTGTTAAATCGTCACAAGAGTTTTGTATGCCGCCGCCTCAAGCTGGTAGAAAAGCTCAGCGACGAGGTGATGGATCATCTCAAGCTGGGACTGATCAACATCACCATCGGCCGGGAGCTGTCGCGGTTGCCCGCGGGCAACCAAGCAAAGGCGCTGGCCACGGTATTAAAATACGGATTTACCGGCAGTGAAACCGCTCAGCTGGTTCGGTTGCTACTCAAGGAGCCGGGATGGAACCACCAGGCGATCCTTGGCTTTCCTGAAAAGATCTTAAGCGAGCGGCATCCGCCCCGTCCCCGAAGGGACTGGTGCGACTGTTTTCACAATCGACTGGTAAAGATGGACGTGTATTTATCCGGCATCACCACGGATCAGTTGAACATTTGTCAGCCGGAGCGTGTCGTTCCCGTCATCGAACGGATACAATCGGCACTGGCCGGCATGCAGGGACATTTTAAGCCATGGTAGTCTTTGTTCGCAACCGGCAGGATCTGGAGCACCGGATCATTGTCATGCATGCACAAGGATGGAGCATTCGTGCCCTTTCGCGACATTTTAACATGGGCCGCAACACCATCCGGCGAATCCTTCGAAAAAACCAACGCCAACGGGAAAAAGGGCACGACGTATTGGGGCCCAAAAGGCCTTTTGGGCGCCCCAGCAAACTGGATCCGTATCGGCCGATGATCAAAGAACTGATCGAGACCTATCCCGAGATTACCGGTGTGCGATTGGTCGAACTGTTGGTCGAGGCCGGGTTTGCCGGCGGTTCGACCATCGTAACCGATTACTTGCGCAAGATCCGTCCCCGGCCGAAAAAAGATCCGGTGGTTCGTTTTGAAACCGAACCGGGGCTACAAGGCCAAATGGATTGGAGTCCCTATACGCTGAATTTTACCCGCACGGGCAAACAAAAAGTGGTCTGCTTTTCGTATATTCTCGGTTTTTCCAGGCGGCATTATATCGATTTTACCACCGATAGAAAATTTTTTACCCTGATTCGACGGCACCAGGATGCCTTTGCCCACTTCGATGGCGTTCCAAAGACCTGCCTTTACGACAACGAAAAGACGGTTGTCTTACGCTGGGAAGCCGGACAGCCGGTGTACAACCCTTCCTTTGTGGCCTTTATCACCCACTATCATTGCCGGCCGATTGCCTGTGCGCCCGGCCGGGCCCAAACCAAAGGAAAGATCGAGGCACCGTTTCAATACATCGAAAAAAATCTGTTCAACGCAAGGAAATTTCGAGACATGGAGGACTTGCGAGACATGGCCAAATGGTGGCTTACCAACCGCTCGGATGTCCATATCCACGACACCACCGGCAAGCCACCGCTTCAATTGTTCATGGAACAGGAAAAGGCTTCACTCATGGCACTGCCGATTCATGCCTATGACACGGCCGAGGTGGCTTTACGGGTTTGCCGGGTGGACGGCTTTTTAGAGCATGAGACCAACTTGTATTCGGTTCCTTTTGAGTATGTCGCCGATATTCTCACATTGAAAGCCATGGAAAGAGAAGTTTTTGTGTACAGCCCGGACTTGAAGTTAATCGCCTGTCATGAGAGAAAGCCGATCGGTTCGGGTGAAACGGTCGAAGACCCGGACCATAGAAAGTCCAAAAAGGTTCGCTACGGGCTTGCGCCGGTCAAAGAATCCTTTTTGGCACTGGGTGACGGCGCTGCCGCTTTTTTGGAAGGACTCAAGACGAAACATCCCCGTTACTGCGGGTTCCAGGCGCGATATATTTTACGGCTCAAGGAAAACTATCACTGCGACGATATCCATCGGGCACTTGTACACGCCACCAAATATTATGCTTTTTCCGGCAAAGCCGTCGAACGAATCGTAATGTCCCGATTTACTCCCCGCAAGTTGGAGGCGGTCAACAACCGGTCGGCATCGAAGATTTTTAACGCATTGCCTGAAATCAAACAACGGCCGCTTCAGGCGTATAGTGACTTTGTAAAAGGATCTTTCCATGTCTGACGACCATTTGGACAATATCCGCAAGCATCTTCAAACGTTGAAATTGCGTCAAATGGAAATGGCCTTAGATGAACAATTGTCCATCGCAGACAAACAAAACGCAAGTACCGCTTTGGTTCTTGAGCGACTGTTGGAAATCGAAGCCGTATCTTTGATCGAAAGGCGTATCGAACGTCGCATCAAAGAGTCCAAACTGCCTGAACGCAAACTATTGGCGGATTTCGATTTTGCATTCCAACCGGGTCTGGATCAAAAACAGATCATGGATCTTGCGACTTTGGGGTTTGTCGAGCGCAAACAATGGTTGATTTTAGCCGGCAGTTCTGGCACCGGCAAAAGCCATATTGCCAAAGCGCTTTTGCTGATGGGGTGTCAAAAGTCTTACCGGTGCCGGTATGTCACCGCCACGGACATGCTTCGAGATCTTTTATCCGGACTTGCCGACGATAGTCTGGATGAGAAATTAAAGGCGTATGTGCGTCCACAGGTCCTTTTGATCGATGAAATCGGGTTCGATCGTCTGGAACAGGAATCGAGCCGCAACGCCTCTCTTTTTTTTAAAGTCATTGAGGGGCGATATTGCAAGCACTCGACGATCTTGACCACCAATATCAATTTTACAACCCTAGGAAAATACCTCGGCGATCCGGTGGTAACGGCCGCCATGGTGGATCGTATGGTACATCACGCCGTAATCATCAACATCGATGGACCCAGCTATCGAATGCATGAATCCAATCGTTTGAATCGCGCATCCCCCACCGAAAAATCATGAAGCGCCGTTTTTCGCAGGGTCAGCTGTCGATACTGCGAAATAAGATCCCCATCGAACGTGTCATTGTTCAATTTTTATCCCTGCACTCTCGTCATGACGGC
>JAHEIW010000259.1 GCA_024639185.1 Deltaproteobacteria bacterium
CAGCCACCGCAGCATCCATTGAATCCGCCATTTTGGTCGGTGTCCGCCGGCCGAGCACATTTTTGATGGGCCCGGCGGCTTCACCCATCACAATGAGTTCTTTGACATGCTTGCCGATCGAATCGGCCAGCGTCTTGAAGTTGCTGCCCTTGTCGCGACCGCCCATTAACAGCAAAACCGGATTTGAAAAACAGTCCAGCGCTCTGAGCACACCATCCACATTCGTGGCTTTGGAATCATTGTAAAAGTGGATGTTGTTGATAGTGGCCACATGCTCGATCCGGTGCGGCAGGCTTTTGAATTCAACGAGTGTTTGCTGAATCCCTTCTACTGTTCCGCCGGACGCCAATGCCGCCAGACTGGCCGCACACACATTTTCATAATTATGTTTCCCCATAAGCGCGGTGCGGGTTATATCCAAATAGATTGGATTTTGGAATACGGTTTGCAACGGTTCGAATTTTTCCATATTCAGGATGATCCGTTTTCCATTTAAAACAGCGCCCTGTTCATCGGCCTGCAGCGCTGGGAAAAGCAGGCGCCGGCATTCAATATTTGCTGCTTTGGCTCGAATAAGCGGGTCCGACCCGTTGAGAACGGCAACGTCATCAGCCTGCTGATTTTTAAAAATTCGCATTTTGGAATCCGCGTAGGCTTCAAAATCCGGGTAGCGATCCAGATGATCTGCCGTGATATTCAGTAGAATACTGACATGCGGGCGAAACCGATCTATGGTGTCGAGCTGAAAACTGCTGATCTCGGCCACAACAAGCTGCTCTTTTTGACCGCTGCTGACATATTCAATCAGCGGATTTCCAATATTGCCGCCTACAAAAGTGGTCATGCTGGAATTTTGTAACATTTGACCCAGAAGCCTTGTGGTTGTGGTTTTGCCGTTTGTACCGGTCACCGCAACAATGGGCGCCTTAATGAATCTTGCAGCCAACTCCACCTCACCGATAACCTCTACACCCTTGGATCTGGCCGCAACGATGGGTGCGATGGTATGCGAAACGCCCGGGCTGACAATAATCAGATCCGATTCCTGGAATACACGGCTGCTATGGGCGCCCAACTCAATGTCGACACCCATATGACGAAGCTGTTCGACTGTGTCCCCCAGCGCAGTTTCATCGGCGCTGTCGGTGGCCATAAGGCGCGCACCCTGTTGATGCAGGAAACGGGCGGCCGCAAGCCCGGTGCGGCCAAGACCGACAATCAACACTTTTTTACCTTTTAATTGCATGTTTAATTGGTTCAATTGGTTTTATTCGTTTAATTAGTTTAGGCATCCAGATTGGCGAAGACCAATCAAACCAATGTAACCAAATTAAACGAATAAAACGTTTTATCTGAGCTTGAGCGTACTCATTGCCAGCAGCGCCAGCGCAATAGCAATTATCCAGAACCGGACGATGACCTTTGGTTCCGGCCAGCCTTTGAGCTCAAAGTGATGGTGCAGCGGTGCCATTTTGAAGATCCGGCGACCGCTGGTCATCTTGAAAAAGCCCACCTGAAAGATGACCGACAAGGCCTCAATCACAAACAGGCCGCCGACCAGTACCAGCAGGATTTCCTGTTTGGTAATCACGGCAACGGTGCCCAGGGCTGCGCCCAGCGGCAGCGAACCGACATCGCCCATAAAAATCTGGGCCGGGTAGGCATTGAACCATAAAAAGCCCATGCCGGCGCCCGCCAGGGTACCGCAAATTATAGCCACTTCGCCGCTGCCGGCCACGTAATTGATCTGCAGGTATTCTGAAATTTTGACGTGACCGGCTACATAGGCAAAGAACATGTAAGTGGCTGCCGCAATGATTACCGGCCCGATGGCCAGCCCATCCAGGCCGTCAGTCAGGTTGACCGCATTCGATGCGGCTACAATCACAAGGGCAGCGAAAAAAATGTATCCCCAGCCAAGGTCCGGTGAAAGCCGCTTAAAAAACGGTATGGTCACTTCGGTGGAAAAATCCGGGCTGGCGTAAACCAGCGCTCCGGTGATGATCGCCAGAACGATCTGCAGTCCGAATTTTGTGCGAACCGACAGGCCCTTGCTGCGTTTTTTTACCTGCATCAGATAGTCGTCCAAAAAGCCCACCAGGCCATAGCCGGTGATGACAAACAGCATAATCCAGACAAAAGAGTTGGTCAGATCGCTCCACAAAAGCGTTGATACCACCGCTGAAGACACGATCAACAATCCGCCCATGGTGGGGGTGCCGGCCTTGGACAGATGGCTTTCGGGCCCGTCGTCACGGATGTATTGTTTCACCTGCATGCCGCTGAGCTTGCGAATGATCCACGGCCCGAGCAGAAAACAGATCAAAAACGCTGTCAGGCTGGCATAAATGGTCCGAAACGTAATGTAGCGAAATACGTTAAAGACCGACAGCGTTGTATGTAGCGGATATAGCAGGTGGTATAGCATAAGCTCGTTATTGGTTATTTGTTATTGGTTATTTAGGTCATATCGCGGCTGAAAACCGCTCCCACACGGATTGGTAGATTTGTGGGAGTGGCTTGTGGCCACGATCAAATTTAGGCACTTCCAATTTTAGTCATTTTAGGCACTTTTCAGAGAGTGCTACCCGCCCGCCTCGCCCGTCCGCCGCAATCTGTATATGCGTGAGAGCGGGACAGTCAACAGCGATGGCGGGCAGGCAGCAGCAGCCAACTTGGTTATTGGTTATTCGTTATTGGTTATTCGTTATCAGTTATGGGAGGTAATTGTTTATGGTTCTGAAATTCAATCTAATAACGAATAACAAATAACTAATAACTATCTTCCTTAATACCGGCCCAGCTTTTAAGGTCTTTGACAACCGTTTCCATGCGGGCGCCCCGGGATCCTTTGATCAGAACCCAATCCCCGGACTTCAGCGATTGCTTGAGCGCGTCGATGATTTCATCCCGGGTTCCGGTAAATATGTCGGCCGGCTTCATGTTGGCATTTATGGCCCCGGCAACCATAGCCTGTGCAAAGTCTCCGGTTATCAATAGCTTGTCGATGCTGGCGGCTGCCGCCCATGCGCCCACCTGTTTATGCAGCGCTTCGGACTGTTCTCCCAGCTCGAGCATGTCGCCGGCGACAAACAGGCTGCGGTTGTTGCGCCGTAAAGTGCCCAGGGTCTCGATGGCGGCCTTCATCGATTCGGGGTTGGCGTTATAGGTGTCATCGATGATGTGGATCCCGTTGGCCGTTTGAAAAATATCCATGCGGCCCCAGACCGGCTCAAAGCTCTCCAGGCCGGTCTTTATCTCTTCGGCTGATAACTCCAGCAAGTATCCGACGGCGGCAGCAGCCAGTGCATTCAGTACCATAAACTGTCCCGGGACACTCAGGGCCACCGGCAGTTGGGCGTCGGGCAAATGCAGTCTAAAAGAAATGCCGCCGGTTCGCTCGGTTACCGCTGTGGCCCGGATCCCGGCCTCTTTGGACAAACCAAATAGGAGCTTTTCCCGCTGCGTGCGGTTTGCCATCTGATAGACTCTATGGTCATCGGCGTTCAATACGGCTTTGCCCCCGGCTTTAAGATGTTCGATCAGTTGTTCTTTTTCGCGCATGACGCCATCCAAAGATCCAAGGCCTTCAAGGTGCGCCGGACCCACATTGGTAACGACGCCGATATCCGGGGCACAAATCCGGGTCAGGCGCGCAATTTCGCCGGGGCTGTTGGTGCCCAGCTCGACCACCGCCTGTTCATATTCAGCGGTCAGCCTGAGCAGGGTCAGGGGAACACCGATCTGATTGTTATAATTGCCGATGGTCGCAAGGGTACTGTATTTCTGGGTCACCACCTGCGCGGTCATCTGACGGGTTGTGGTCTTGCCGTTGGAGCCGGTTATGGCCGTCAGCGGCACGTCGGTTCGCAAACGATGATAGGCTGCCAGGTCACCCAGCGCCCGGGTGGTATCGGTAACGGCCACACAGGCGATCTGCCGGGTCTGCCAATCGGCGAGGTCTAA
>JAHEIW010000260.1 GCA_024639185.1 Deltaproteobacteria bacterium
CCATCGTCGATGTGGCCCAGAAAGATTTCGGCACCCCCGGTAAGAAGGCGCAGTGGTGGATAATCGCTTCGGTGCCGTTTATTGGATTTATTGCCTATATTCTATTCGGATTCCGGAAGGGTGTAAAACAATAAACAACGGACCACTGTCAACGGACAACAGACTGATAGGATTGGCCTCTGAATTTGATTTGACTTTTACGCAGTTTTTTATATATTTATGCAACAACAATTGAAATGATGGTCCCATCGTCTAGTGGTTAGGACGCCGGCCTCTCACGCCGGTAACGGGGGTTCGAATCCCCCTGGGATCACCAGGATAATCATAGCGTCTCATTGATGAGGCGCTTTCCTTTTGAGCGTGGTTAGGACGTCCCGCATCACATGCGGGATAACGGGGGTTCGAATTCCCCCGGGATCATCCTGCTTCGCTTTCAGCTTCCACCTTCGCTAAAAGTTATGGCGGACATGCCGCAGAACAGGCCAGCTCATCGGTACCCCTTTTCGGCCGACACGACATGTTGCGGTGATAAGTTATTGACAAACCACAATTTTTTGCTTTATTATATCTAATAAAAGCAAGTTCTTATCTTTATTCTGCGCAAAACAGCCCCCATGTCAGTTTGTAACTTGCTCGAAACAGTGCGTAAAACGATCATAACCATTTCAACGCAACTTGATCCATGCACGACGGAATGTCTTTAAAGAAGGAACATGCAACCTTTCCAATAACAAAGCAGATGCCTAATGTGGCCAGCAAAAAGTGCTGTAACAGCGGGGATGCTTCAGAGTCTTGAACGCCGAATCCCCAGTTTCTGAGCAAACATCAATCGTTGATTCAATGCCCGCGCAAACAAACAGTGACACGAAAATAGCCAAAAAAAAGGCCCAAAGCCAAAAGATCCCTTTTGTTGATCCGTTGCGGGCCACCATCGAACCGTCTGCGCTTAGCCTGCTGCCGCCGGAAATGGCTATCCGGCGCCGTGCCTTGCCCATCCGCGTGGTTGAGGATTATTTACTGGTTGCGATGATAACACCGGAAGAACCGGTCGCCATTAAAAGCCTGGAAATACTCACCGGATTCAAAGTTCGTCCTGCACTGGCCCCCAAAAATTCGCTCCTAAAGGCTCTAAAAAAATATTATGGGAACGGATACGCTGCAGCGCCTCGCGTCAAAAACCGCCAACCCGGGGCCAAACAGAAACCGATTGCCAAGACGGTAACCGTTTCCCCAGGCGGGCCATGCACGATTTCTGTAATCTCAAACAAGGGAGGAGTGGGTAAAACCCATGTGGCCATCAACATGGCTTATTGCCTGGCAAAAAAAGGTGGCAGGGTTTTGCTCATCGATGCGGATCTGGGCAATGCCGATGTATCAAACAAACTGGGGATTTTTCCAAAAACCCACCTGATCGATTTTTTGGAAAATAGAAAGAAAATGGATGAGCTTATATGCCAGACAAAGTATGGCTTTGATTTTATCGCCAGCTCATATGGAGAATTTAAACTGGCGAATCTGTACTATGTCCAGAAGATCAAATTTATCAACCATTTTAAAAAAATAAGTCAAGGATACGAATTCGCCATCTTCGATCTGGGCGCCGGTATATCCCGGATGGTAATGGATTTCGCCCTGGCCGCAGTTAACACGATAGTTGTGACCACGCCCCAGGATTTCATCAGTGGTTATGCATGCACAAAAGCGGCATTCTCGCGGTATAAAGACATCGAGGAAAGACTCGAGAAAAAACTCTCCAATTATGAATCTCAGAGGATCTTTTCGCCGATCCTGCTGATCAATCAGGTCAGCAATCTTCGCCAGGGATTCAAGCTTTTTGATACTTTTAGAAATGCCGCCAATGAGAAGATAAATTCCCGTGAAGATAAATTTCGCATCAAACCTGAATATCTGGGTGCCATCCCCTATGAAAGAGTCGCACTGCGGGCGGCAGAAACGAAAAAAAAGCCCCTGCTGCGCATCGCGCCACGCGCCGGGGCCGCCCAGAGCATACGACATATGTCTACCCGGTTTTTACAGCCTGATGCGACCTATAATCCCAGGGTCAAATTCAAAAAATCGCTGGCCCGTTTCGCAGCCATACTCTCCCAAAAAGAATAGCACTTTAAGAATGTCCGCAAAGGGGGGACAAAAGATATGAAAAAGATAGACAAGGATATTCAAATGCTGGGACCGCAGGCGGTCATGGAAGGCAGCCTTGTGTTTGAAGGCACATTATTTATGAACGGCCACGTGAAAGGCTCGATTGAAAGCCGCGCCGGCTCGATTGTTATCGGTGAAGACGCAGTGATTCACGCCGACATTTTTGTGCGAACCGCCGCAATTAACGGTGAAATCAAAGGAACGGTTCGTGCCACAGAGCGTATCGAGCTTAATCCGCCGGCGCGCGTGTATGGCGACCTCACCGCGCCCGTCGTTATCATTCATGAAGGGGTCATTTTTGAAGGCAATTGTGCGATCAAGCCCAAAGAAGATGCCGTCTTTCAAACAGAGCAATTGCGATCTGTAAACGCAGAGAAAACAGGGGAACCATCGAAATCCCCCACCAGGTCACAGGCACCAGAAGATTCCGTCAAAATGACCAACTAGATCCGACATTCAGTACCCGGCGCTCGTCAACCGGAGCACATCAACTAAAAGGGCTCATCCGATTTGTGGATATGCCCTTTTTAATTTTGATAATGTCCATGCTTGGATCCCAGACGGTAAGACCTCGATCTGAAATTTTCAATCCTTGATTTTTATCCGCGCAAATTGGGAACCCATAAGTGAGGGTGATAAGAGGCTAACGGGTGACGGGTGATTTTCATCAGCGGATTAGAGATTTTCGATTTTCCATTTTGTGATGGCTTCGTTTAAGCTTTTTACCAGATTCTCGATTTCTTCGATCGTTTTCAGCGCGGCAACTCTGAGATTAACCCGCAGTTCGTTTTCATAACGTCTTTTCTGTCGTTCCATTTCATCGTCAACTTGCTCTCTGCTCCAGGTCAGGTGAGATTTCATAATTTTACGACGAGTCATGAACTCATCAAAAGAATGTTCATAATCACGGTCCAGGATGGCTATCATTTCGTCGTAAGACGGTATCTGATATGTGCCGGCCAAAATTTTAGCAAGCGACTCCCTGACCATCTGGCGCGCGCAGATCTTAGCATCAGAAACGTAAAGCGGTGTTCTTTCTTTTTGCAGTGTCTTCATGTCAGCCTCTAAAACTTAATCATTAATTGGCCGGCTGTCTAATCTGCATCCGGAGTTCAAACGGGGATACAAAAAAAAACAAAAAAAAGCTTGACATGCCACAATGTAGTAGTGTATAAAGAGACTACCCCACAGATCTATGCTTCAAATGCATACCTCTATGTCCTCCTCATCTGGCGACTCATTTCCCCATGAGTCGCCATTTTTTTGTGCCATTACGGCTTTGTGCGCCTGCTTGGGTCAACGACCACCCGCTCAGCGTGTGGCTTGGATTTTACCGCCATAGGCGGTAAAAAACAGGGGCGCGCAGTGCCCCACATTGTTGTGGGCGAAACCGGGTGTAAAGCACCCGGTTTGGAAAGCCCAATCAATCGATATAATTGTTATCATTATTAAAAAAAAATGAAAACCCCTTATTCGGCAAAAAAAATCGAAAATGCCGATTTTGACAATCCCTGCGCTTTAAGATATATAGGGGTTGTCAAAAACGTCCTGCAATGCCGTTTAACCGTTTTAAAGGAGGAGAGAATGAATCACAAAAATTGGGTGTTTCTGGTCTTCTTTCTGGTTCTCTTTGTGGCGTTTTTGGCGCCATCGTGCGCCAAAAAAGAATTAAAAACTGAACCCACAATGTCAGAAGAGGAAGCCCGCAGGCAAGCCGAGGAGGAAGCCAGGCGACGGGAACTCGAACGCCAGGCTGCCATCAGGGAGGAATCTCTTAAAGAAGATGAGATCAGGGCTCAAA
>JAHEIW010000090.1:0-13426 GCA_024639185.1 Deltaproteobacteria bacterium
GATATAACGATGCGGTCGGCTTCTGGATCGCCGACATAATCAAAAAGGTTGTATTGCCGGCCGGTCAGATTGCTGACCTTTTTCATGTAATCGCTGACAATACCCGGCACCTTAAGGTAATAGGGATTGGCGGCTTCGCGGCCCTGAAAATAGATATCCGGGTTTTGGGCCGTCCCCCGAAGTTCAGGCCGTTCCGGATTGGCGCCGCGGGCGCGAAATTTGGCCACAGCCTCAAAGTTGGTGAGTTTGGCCATATCATCATAGTCGATGACAGCGATCTTCTGGATTTCATGCGAGGTACGGAAACCATCAAAGAAATGACCAAAGGGAATGCTGCTTTCAATGGCGGACAGGTGCGCGGTCAAACCCAGATCGATAACTTCCTGCACCGAAGCCGATGCCAGCAGGGCAAAACCGGTCTGGCGAACGGCCATGACATCCTGATGATCGCCAAAGATCGACAGTGCATGCGCCGCAATCGCCCGGGCGGAAATGTGCAGCACGGCCGGCAGCAGTTCACCGGCCATTTTGTACATATTGGGTATCATCAGCAGCAGCCCCTGGGAGGCGGTAAAGGTGGTGGTCAGCGCCCCGGCCGCCAGCGAGCCGTGCACCGAAGCCGCAGCACCCGCTTCGGATTGCAGCTGGCGAACGATCATGGCCTGGTCGAAAATGTTTTTGCGGCCCCCGGCTGCCCATTCATCGGCAATTTCGCCCATGGGCGATGAGGGGGTGATCGGATACAGGGTGGCCACATCGCTCATGGCATAGGCCACATGAGCGGCTGCCGTATTTCCATCCATGGTTTTCATATCATTGGTTGCCATAGTGTGCTCCTTTGATTTGTTGCCTGTCGCGGATTTCGTATTGCGCGTCCGATAATTGGAATCGATTATTCATCTTTAACTCGTAGCGCGCAACCCGGAACCCGCAACACACTTTAATTTAACAGTTTTTCGAAAAAATCATTACCCTTATCATCAACAATGATAAAGGCCGGAAAGTCCTTTACGGTTATCATAAAAATGGCTTCCATGCCAAGTTCTTCATATTCAACCGTTTCAACGCTGGTAATACATTCTTTGCCGAGCCGGGCGGCTGGCCCTCCGATAGAACCCAGATAGAATCCGCCATATTTTTGGCAGGATTCGGTAACCCCTTTTGAGCGGTTGCCTTTGGCCAGCATGACCATCGAAGCGCCCTGGGCCTGAAAAATCGGTACATACGGATCCATGCGCCCGGCGGTGGTCGGTCCGAAAGATCCGGACGCATGGCCCGGGGGTGTCTTGGCCGGTCCGGCGTAATAAATCATATGGTTTTTAAAATAATCCGGAAGGCCTTCGCCGCGGTCCAGACGTTCTTTCAATTTCGCGTGGGCAATGTCCCGGGCAACCACAATCTTGCCGGTCAGCAGCAACGGGGTCGCCACCGGATACTGACTTAGCTGCGCCCGAATCTGATCCATGGATTGGTTTAAATCAATAGGCACCGCATCGGCATCGGCCACATCCACCTGGGGCAGGTATTGGGCTGGTTGGGTTTCCAGTTGCTCTACAAAAATACCTTTTGCTGTGATTTTGGCTTTAAGGTTGCGATCCGCACTGCAGCTGACACCCACCCCAATGGGGCAGGATGCGCCGTGCCGCGGTAGTCGGACAACCCGGGTGTCCAGACAAAAATATCTGCCGCCAAACTGTGCACCGATACCCAGCTCCCGGGATATTTCCAGCAACCGCGCTTCCAGCTCCAGATCCCGGAAGGCATGCCCCGTCGCACTGCCTTTGGTCGGCAGGCCGTCCAGATAGCGGGCGGTGGCCAGCTTGACCGTCTTAAGGTTGAGCTCGGCGGAGGTCCCGCCGATTACAAATGCCAAATGGTAAGGTGGACAGGCCGCCGTACCCAGAGACTTCATCTTGTCGGTCATGAAATTCAACAGTCCATCAGGGGTCAGGACGGCCTTGGTTTCCTGAAAAAGATAGGTTTTATTGGCCGATCCGCCGCCTTTGGCCATAAATAAAAAATGGTATTCATCGCCTTTCACAGCGTAAAGTTCGATCTGGGCCGGCAAATTGGTGCCGGTATTTTTTTCGTCATACATGTTCAGGGGTGCATTCTGGGAGTAGCGCAGGTTGCCCCGGGTATAGGCGTTCAATATACCTTTTGAAAGGGCTTCTTCATCTGAAAATCCGGTCCAGACCCCCTGGCCTTTTTTACCGATGACAATAGCCGTGCCGGTATCCTGGCACATGGGAAATTCGCCTTCGGCCGCAATCACCGCATTTTTTAACAGCTCCAGCGCCACGCGTTTATCATTGGCAGAAGCTTGCGCATCATCGAAAATGGCGGCCAGCTGCTGCAGGTGCGATGCGCGCAGGTAATGCGATACATCGTAAAGTGCCTGTTCAGCCAGCAGAGTTAAGCCTTCCGGTGCCACTTGTAATAGCTGTTTCCCATCGATCTCTATTGAAGATACATGCTCATCTGTCAATTGGCGATATGCGGTGGAACCCGCTTCCAGGGGAAACATCTCCTGGTAGGTAAAATCGACCATCCGTGCTTGCTCCTGTCCAATTTTCGGGATTTTGCGATAACGTGAAAACGGTCTCAAAACAGCGGATTATGCCCAAGGATCCGCCCTGGCGGATTGGATTTACTTTTTAATATTTCATTGGATTAGAAGGGTTTAATTACCAACAGGCGCAGGAAGTGTCAAGGCGTTTCATTTTGAGTCTGAAGCGTTTTTGGAATGATCTGAAAACAGCCGCGTTTGGCGAGTCTATTGTGTTGCGTGTTTGGTGTTTGGGTTTTTGAATGTTATGAAAAAACAAACCATTACCAAACACTAAATAATAAACACCAAACACCGAGAACCTATTCCTCTTTTGGCTTTAGATGCTCGGGAACCTCCAGCATGTTGATCAAAAGGGGCTTTAAAAATGACCAGCGGATACCGATTTTATAGACTTCCTCCAGATCACGGATGGCATCCCAGCAGTTGTGGCAGGGTGCGATGACCAGTTTGGCCCCGGTTCCAAGGATCTGATCCCGTTTAACTTTCATACCGATGTTGCGTTGTTCGCGGTAACGGCCGATGCCGTTCAAGCCACCGCCGCCGCCGCAGCAAAAATTATGCTCCCGGTTGGGTGTCATTTCGCGGAAATCTTCTGCGATATAGCTCATGATTTCGCGAGCCACGTCGGCCAAACCGCCGTTGCGGATATAATTGCAGGAATCCTGATAGGTTACCGGCTCTTTGATTTTTTTGGACGGATCGATTTTCAGTTTCCCGGTACGCAGGGCCTCGGCTACCCACTCCACATAATGCAGACTGTCAATCGGTGTCTTGCCGGTTTTAAGCCCGGCCCAGTAAGGCCCTTCAATCACAGTGGCGCGATAGGCATGACCGCATTCGGTGACCACCATACGCTCAGGCTTTAAGCGATCCATGGCATCATAAACCGATTCGACCTGCATTTTGGCCGCTTCCCAGTCACCGGCAAACATGGCCAGACTGGTTTCCTCCCAGCCTTCGCTGGGCACCGTCCAATTTTCACCGGCCACGTGAAACAGGATGGCTGCTTCGGCGATGTCTTCCGGATAATGTTTGGGTTCGCGGGCATTGACCGTGTAAATGATATCCGCATTTTCTTTGTCCACCGGAATTTCCAGGCCGGGCCAATCTTCCTCATATTCTTCCGCCATCCATTCACAGGTATCCACCCAGTCTTCGGTGGTAATATCCATCTGGGCCCGAAAAATGCGGTGCATACCGGAGCCGATCTTCATTTCCCAGGGAACAAACCCCTGCCCATAGAGAAGGCCGCGCAGGTAACTGAACATAATGCCGGTATCAATCCCGAACGGACAATAAACCCCGCAGCGCGTGCAACAGGTGCACTTGGAATAGGCCCAGTCCATGCACTTTTGCATAAAGGCATTATCGACATCTGCCTTGCGGGCAATCAATTTACCCAATGTTTCTTGAATTTTATAGGAGGGCACCTGCTTGGGGTCCCGGTTATTGGCCAGATAGTAAAAGCAGCTTTCGGCACACAGGCCGCAATGAGAGCAAATCTCCAGCCAGGTTTTGGTTCGTGATTTCAACGATTTTTGAATGACCCCCCACAGCGCTTTGCGGTCCACATCCAGATCATTCATCTGCTCATAGTATTCTTTACCGCTTTTATCGGCCAGCAAGGCTTGCAGCTGCTCTTTGGTATCGATAGTCTTTTTGTTACAGAGTGTTCCTTCTGGCATGATTCTCAATCCCTATAGATGATTTTATATTATTGTTAGATGGTCTCGTAAAAATTCAGATAAGTGTGACCAATTACAAAGGTGTTTAGTATTTAGTGTTTAGTATTCTATCATGCTGATATTGAACAGTTTATTTCATGCCAAACACCAAACACGAAAAACCAAACACTTGATGAATTCAACTCATTAATCTAGTTACCATAATTTTATTAAAATTAAAATTTCACAAAGTGAAATTTTACCAGGCCATGCCCTTGCTTTTCATGCCGCCGCGCTTGATACCGTAATCCATGCCGAGCTGCGCCCGGGTCATGAAAAAAAGCAGAAAATGCGATAATTTGGTCAGCGGTACGGCGATTAATAATACATGTCCGCTAATGATATGGGCCATCAACCAGAAATAGTAATCCGCTACCCGGTGATAGGCCAAAAATCCGGTCAAAAAGGGTGAAACGGCAATCAGCAGCAAAACATAATCGTACCAGTTGGTGATAATGCGAACCTCGGGCAGCGCGATGCGGCGTAGAATCAAAAACACGACTGAAACAATAACGACAACCGTCATGGTGTCCGCCACGGCCTCGGGTAGTGTCCATAGGCTGATACCCAATTTTTCCTTCAACAGGATGTTATGCCCCAGCAAGAAGATCGGCGTAATCAGAATGCCAAAATGCATCAGAAAAACCCATAAGGTAAACCAGGGATTCTTGCGCCAGCTGCGGGTCCCATACGGAAACAGCCAGAATAAAATAGACCGCACCGCGCCCCTGACGCCATAGGAAATATTCTCGCCGTAGGTGACCCGGTCAAGTTTCCAATCAAGGCCTCTGATATAACGCACGCCCCGAACAATCAGACCGATAAAAAATATTCCGAATGATATCCATACCATGGGGCCGGTTAAAAACTCATACATGCGTAACTCCTTTGTTCACTGAATAACCGAATAATTTTAAAAATGCAGCTCCGGGCACTTAGACGCGTTGTTTGAGATAGATTTCATTCTTCGTCATCATCCCGCTGGCTCAAAAACAGCCAAAAAAAAGTGATCCCCAGCAACGCGCCGACAATCAGTATGTAGGTAATACTTTCGGTGTGTAACATGTATTCCTGCAATGTGTGTATCGCTCCATCCATCTTGTGTATTCCTCAACTTTATCTGCTAACTAATTATGCGAATAGTGAATTAACAATACCCTACTTAAAGTTATTTTAAAGATCGCAGATTACGTCCGAGGGCAAGGCGCAAACCGATTTAAAAGTGGAGCATACACGTTAGTATTCGAGCATTTTGAATCGGTTTTATGCACTCCTTAGTGTTTAGAAAAATAGATGTGTAATCCATTTATCCTGGATAACACAGCCATCGGGCGTAAGGTGCATATTTAAAATAACTTTTAGTGGTCTTCATAGTCAGGGTGCGAATACAATATCGGCATCCGGGTAACAATAAACCGGAAGGCCAGAATGCCCAGGGTCACCAGAAAAACCGTTATCACGATTTCCATCCAGTGTGGGAAATAGCGTTCGCTGGCCGGCAGATGCCAGTTAAAGGCTATCAGCGAAATATTTAAGCGGTTGATCGCAATGCCCAGAACGGTCCAGGCCGCCGTCCATTTAATCAGTTTTATGTTTTTGTCCCGTACACCGACGGCATACAGAAAACTGGGTAGCGCGATAAAACCCAGCAACTCGACCAGAAACCAGAGCCCGTAATTGGTTGGCAGCAAATGCCAGTTATTACTTTCCGAGATACCGATAACCTTAATGATAAAATAGCCGGCCAGCACCAGTGAGGCGGCTTTGCCGAAACCAAGCGCAACCGTATCCTTTTCCTTTAAATGGGCCTCGTCCATTTTATCGGCAAAAAAGCGGTGTGACAGGGTACTCTCAAAAATGACCATCGACAGCCCGGCAATGATCGCCGATATAAAGAAGAAAACAGGTATATAGGGCGAATACCAAAGCGGGTGCAGTTTGGCCGGTGCGATCAAAAACAGCGCACCCAGCGATGATTGGTGCAGGGTCGATAGAACCACGCCGAAAATGGTCAACAGAATCGTCAGTCTGACCACCAGTTTGCGGGCCCGCTTTAAGCCCAGCCATTCCATGGCCGCCGGTGAAAATTCCACAAACAGCACCGTGAGGTAAAGCGCCACGCAGGCTGCCACTTCAAACAACAGTGATGTGGTCCCCTGCTGAATGATAAACGGATAAGGCAGACGCCAGGGTCGGCCCACGTCGTAATTAAGCGCAATCACAACCAGGGCATATCCCAGAAAGCCCGTCAAGATGGCCGGACGGACGGCTGAATGGTATTTTTTCATACCGAAAAGGTAAACTGCCGCTGAGGTAACGAAGCCTCCGGCTGCCAGGGCCACACCCACTAACAGGTCAAATCCGATCCATATTCCCCAGGGATTATAATCGGACAAATTAGTGACTGCGTCCAGACCGGCGGTAAACCGCAAGACGGTGACAATTAATCCCAGGACAACAATAATTCCGGCAATCACATTAAAAGGCGTAAACAAAGGTTTGCCGGTTGTTGCGGCATCATCAGACATCAGGAACCCTCCTCACTTGGCTTCTTTTCCGCTTTTTCAGACTGCGCATCGCCTTCGTCTTCGTCTTCGGGCTTGGCAGCCTCCTCAAGCGCCTTTTTAACCGCATTATCAATCTCTTTTTGTTTCATTTTATTGAGTGCTTCGATTTCTGCTTTTTGATTGGCTTTGGCCTCGGCATTGGCTTGCTCAACCGCTGCTGCAACGGCCAGGTTTGTTTCCTCTTTTGCAATTTTCTCTTTGCGCTTATTCATGGCATAGATGCCGGTCAGCAGTACCGGCCAGAGCCCGACGACAATCGGCACACCGCTGAGCGCACCGGCGGTCAGCTTTGGAGCCGGGGTGGCACCCAGGTCTTCACGCATGCCGACCTCTTTAAAAGGTACTGCCGACAGGTACAGCCAGTTGGTGCCGCCCATTTCTTTTTCGCCGTAGATATGATTCACATAACGATCCGGGAATTTATTGATTCGCCTCCGGGCGACTTTCAAAAGGTCGGTGCGTTTGCCATAAGTTAACGCCTCGGTGGGGCAGGACTGCACACAACCGGGAAGCAGGCCTTTCTCGATTCGCGGAGAACACATGGTGCATTTCATCACCCGCGGATCAAAGGCGCTGTCGTATTCGTAAGTCGGTATTTCAAATGGACAGGCAATCATGCAATAACGGCAACCCACGCAAACTGACTCATCGTAAATCACAGCACCCTTTTGGGTCTTGGTAAACGCCCGCACAAAGCATGCCGACGCACAGGCCGGCTCCAGGCAGTGATTGCACTGAACCTTGCGGTACAGGGGCCCTTTAATATTGGCGTTGCTGACGGCATCAAAGCGATTGACGATGGTGTAGGCCTTGGGATCGGTGCGCCGTTTGGTATCCAGAACGGTAAGATCATCAAACGGCTTATCGGGCGCCGGCAGCTCATTGACCTTGTTGCAGCCTTCTTCGCATTTGCGGCATCCAATACAGCGGGTATTGTCAAACAATACGCCCATGCTGTTAGGATAACCGCTAAATTGCTTGTTTGAGGCTGCATTGGCGGTTTTTCCTATCGTCGTACCGGCAGTGGCAGCACCCAACCAGCCTAAAAACTTTCTGCGTGTGATCGACATAGTTTCCTCATTTTTATCTGCTTTTAATTCAACAATAGCTACCTCGAAGATGGTAAATCTCGCATAAAGGCACAACAAAAAGGGTGCCTAAAATGAACTAAAGTTGGAAGTGCCTAAAGTTTCGGTGTCGCTTCGCTCCAGCGTTCATTATTAAAAAATGATAGAATTCCTTAACTTTAGTCACTTTAAATCACTTTGAACTTTAGTGCACTTACCTTAAAGCATTTTTAAGATAGCTTCTAGCTTTCTTTAGGGTGACAGGCCACACAATTCGTTGCCACCGGTTTTTCAAGGTTCATCGCATCGTGACATTCCATACACTGACGATGGTAGGCCGCCATCAGACCCGGCTTCGATGCATCGTGCTCATCAAAGGGCCGACCATGACAGCTGGCACAACTGGGCGGTTTTTGGGCCGCCGGGCTATGATGGTGACATGCCTGGCACAGCGTGTTTTTGTCAGCATGAAAATAGGCCACCAGCTTGTTATCTCTAATATTATTGGACAGCGTCTGAATGATCTTGCGATGCGGCAACTTCACCGACGCGTATTCGTTCTTCAAGGCCTTAATTTCGACAATTTCAGGTATATCCTCAGCCGGGTACATGGCGCTAAGGGGTTCGCGAGCGTTAAGGTACATGGCGGCCAGATCTTTTTCATCGGTATGCTGTAGGCTTTCGGCGACCTGGGCCACATCTGCCATATGGCAGGCCTGACAGGCAGAGGGATCCTGCTGGCGGGTTTTGGCAATGCTGACATGACAGCCGGCGCACTCGGGAGAACGCTGGATTATGTCATGGCATCCCGCACAGCTCATGTTGACATTGAGGCGGTGCATGGATTCCTCGAGGGTGACATATTTGCCTTCTTTGGTGCCCTGCAGCGTGTGGCATTGGACACAGGCGTTTAAATTGGCGTGATGGCACACCCGACAGGTATCGTTGTATTCTTCATGTGATTTATGACTGAACGGCACCATCTTCAGGCGCGTGGCCTGCTGTGGATCTATGATTCCGGACTTGCTCGTGCGCACAAAAACCGTATCGGGCTGGTTGCGCTGCATGCGCGGGGTAACTTTGAGTCTTTCAATCAGCTTTTGCTGGGCAGGATCATGACAGCCACCGCAGGTTATCGGGCCGGCATCGTCGAATTTAGCCAGAGTTTGGCGATGGCAATTGATACAGTCCAGATGGGAGGCCTCGCGCATTGAAATCCGATTTTCCTCAGTAACCGCTTGATGGCAATAGCGGCAGGTGCCCTCTTTGCCCTTGGCGTAAAACAGCTTTTTGGTGACTTCATCAAATTGGTGATGGCAGCGCTCACACTTTTTGTCCTGCGCTTTGGAATGCCGATAGTGCAAGGATTTGTCCATACCGATCGGCTGCCAGGTCGACACCAGATCCGTCCGTTCCCGATGGCACTCACCACAGGTCAGCGGCCCGCTTTTTTCATTGGCATCCGCCGTTTGTTGATGGCAGGCGACACAATTGGTATGGTAAACGTCCATTACCGCCTGGGGAGATGAATCCTCAAGTCGCATGTATTTGAACACCAGGCGGTCTTTTTCGGTTAAATGGCAGGTTTTGCAGTCTTTGTTTTTCTTGGTCACCGCCTCGGTGTGCTTCTGGTGCAGAAATGTCACCGCCGGCCGCTCCAGTTTGCCGAATTGCTGCATGGAATCGATCTGGATAATGTCGGCTCTCTGCTGCATCTCGGATTCAGAAGGGCCTTTGGCCCCATAGTTTCCGGAACACGTCAGACAAATGGAAACAGCAAATACGATCAATGGGATGCTTGTCAGATTCAGACGTAATTTACCGATTTTCATCTCCAAGATCCTTCGTAAAAATAATTGAGGTTAATCCATTTAATTATGATTTAAATCTTTTCCCTATCGATATTCTTCTTTTCCATCTTGATAAGGTCGTCGATGGTTGTTTCATCATAAATTTTGAACATGGCGGCGTCGACTTTGTTCCACATCGGCGCAAAGGCACACTGGCCGTCAAAGGGACAATCGCCCTTGGATATGCAGGCGACGCATTCAGCCTGTTTGCTGGGGCCTTGCAAGAATCGCAGGATATCACCAACGGTAATCTCTTTGGGGGAGCATTTTAGAAAATAGCCGCCGTAAAAGCCGCGTTTGGAGTCGACCCATCCGCTGCCTTTAAGCTGACCGAGGATCACTTCCAGAAAGCGCATCGGGATCGCTTGGGCCTCGGCGATTTCAGATATCTTTTTGGGCCCTTGTCCCAGATATTTGGCAAGTTCAAATATCGCCCGCAACGCGTATTGGTTTTTCTTTGGCGTAATGGCCATGATTTTTATTCCCGAGTGATCGGGTGGGATATTTCTCGACTTTTTTAGTCGGGAAGTTTCTTGACTCAAATAGTCAAGAAAGAGCTTAACATAGTCAAGAAAGTAACCAAAGTCAATGGTTTTTTTATAAAATATTTTTATTTTTTTCCAAACAATATTGGTGTCTTAAGGCAAAATCCCACAGCGTAGGATATGAGATGCAACATTGTGGTAATTGCAAGAAAAGGCAGTCAGAAATGGTATTTTACAGATAGGGTTCCGGGCATATCTGGCGAAAATTTGAACATTTTGGGTTTCAGGTGTCCGTTAGTTAAGAAGTTCAGGGTTTTTAAGGTTCAAGGCACAGAGATTATCTGATTTCAACTGCAAACTATTCTCTGAACCTGGTTGAACCGTTGAACCCGAATAGAAAAAGCAGCGCCAAAAAGGGCACTGCTTTTTTACGTCTGAAGCATATATAATTATAGATGCCGGTTACTGAATAGCGATCTCATGCGCATCCTGCATTGGATCTTTGAACGGTACCGAAACTTTTAAGACCCCATTTTCAAATTTTGCACTGGCGTCTTTCGCATTCACCGGACAGCAGAAAGCGGCTGTGGTGACATAGTCGAAGTCTTTGCGGGGCGCTATGAGGCTAAAACTGTCTTCAAGCATCTTGAGATTGATCTTTTTTTTATCCACTCCTGGAAGACAGATTTCCAGATTCAAATTCTGGCGCTCATCATCCATGTATGAACACACCTCTGCGGCCATCTTAAACTTATCTTTTGACATTGACATCACCTCCTTAAATTTACCGCAGTGACGTTAATATTCTCAAATATGAAGAACACACTGTACTGCATACTCATTATGGTAATGCACAAGCGCTCAAATGCAAGCATTGAGCAACCCGTCAATGCGTGGTGCTGCTTGACAGTTCGATATTGACAATAGCGACCGGCCGTTTATTATGGCTGTGTCGGCTTATGTCCCACGTAAAAGTTCCAAATATCATATTTGATATCATACGTTCAGTTGGGTTTTTTAAACAACACCGTGTACAGGGTTTCAGGTGTCAGCCAAAAGAAGTGTTCAGGTGTCGGGTGTCAGGTGGCTTTTTACAGAAAACAGATGTCAGACGACAGAAGACAGATCGAAAAAAAGAAACTTTATTCTGTCCTCTGTTTTTTGTTCTCTGTCATCTGTTAGTTGACACCTGACACCTAAAATAAAACCGTATTGAGAAACTGACTTACTGGACGCAACCAAAGATGTCGCCATAAATGTGTTCAGCAGGAGGTTACCCATGCAGGTTATCGGGCTCACAGGCGGAATAGCAACCGGAAAATCAACGGTATCCGCCATGTTAAAAAGAGCAGGCGCCCTTGTTATTGACGCCGACCGCATTGCCCGGGCGGTGGTCAAAAAAGGGCTGCCGGCCTATCGGGAAATCGTCGATCATTTTGGCTTGGGAGTCCTGTTGCCGGATGGTGAGATCAACCGCGATGCGCTGGGCGATATTATTTTCAATGATCCCCAAAAAAAACAGCTACTCAACCGTATTGTACACCCGCGGGTAAAAAAGGAAGTAAACCGTCAACTAAAACTGATCGAAACAACCCATTCGAAAGCAGTGGCCATTCTGGACATCCCGTTGCTGATTGAAGCCGGCATGCACAACGATTTAAGCGAGATCATTGTCGTCTATGCACCACAGCACATGCAGATCAAGCGCTTGATGCAAAGAGATCGCATTTCAGAAGCCGACGCTCTTGCCCGTGTTCGCTCTCAGATGCCGATAGAAGAAAAGAAACAACAGGCCACCATTGTTATCGATAATTCAGGCACCATCGAAAATACCCGCAGGCAAACTCTAGACCTATTTAAGCGACTGAATGAAGGCGCTGTCTGATGTGACCAGATAGTTGTTTTCAAGCCGCGTCGCTGCGCAGGTTATAAAACAGATAGTCCACAGGGCTCAGCGTCAGAAAGCCAACATGTTCCTGATCCAATGTTTCTTAACGCGCTGTCAAGTTCTTCCAGGAAGCATCAGGGTCTTATTGACGGAGAAGAAAAGAAGTCTTACGTTTTTACATATTTAACGGCTGCTGTGGTAGCAAATTCATCTTAACTTATTTGGAAGAAAGTTAGAAGGACATCATGCATATTGTCGTGCCCAGCGAAACTCACCCTGCTGAAAACCGGGTGGCCCTGCTCCCTGAACATGTCGCCCGACTGGTCGAAAAAGGCGCACAGATCACCACCGAGGCGGATATCGGCCAGACCTTAAACATCACCGATGAAGACTACCAGAAAGCCGGAGCAACGATTGAACCGGATCGCAGTCATCTGTATCAAAGCGCCGACATGGTACTTCAAATCCGCAAACCGGCATTAGAAGATATTGCACTGCTAAAGGATGACAGCATTTATGTGAGCCTGATGGACCCATTCAACGAACGGGAAGTGATTGAAGCCTTTAGAAAAAAGGGCGTGACGGCCATCAGCATGGAAATGATCCCGCGCATCACCCGGGCACAGAAAATGGATGTTTTGAGCTCGCAAGCAAATCTGGCCGGATACGCGGCTGTTATTATCGCCGCCGAACGCATCGATAAAATATTTCCGATGATGATGACGCCAGCCGGAACCATTTCACCGGCCAGGGTTTTTGTGGTCGGTGTCGGCGTGGCCGGCTTGCAGGCCATTGCAACCGCTAAACGGCTGGGAGCCCGGGTGGACGCATTCGACACCCGACCGGTGGTCGAGGAACAGGTCAAATCACTGGGCGCGCGCTTTGTCAAAATTGATCTGGGTGAAACCGGTCAGACCAAAGACGGTTACGCCAAAGCGCTGACCGAAGAACAGTTGCAAAAACAACGCGAAGGCATGGCCAAGGTCTGTGCGGCTTCCGACGTGGTCATTACCACCGCTCAGTTGTTCGGCCGCAAAGCGCCCCTCATCATTACGGCTGAAATGGTGGCGGGCATGGCCAGAGGATCGGTGCTCGTGGACCTGGCCGTTGAAAGCGGTGGCAATATTGCCGGCTCACAGCCGGATCAAGAAGTTGATGTCAATGGTGTGCGCATCATCGGATTGGCCAATTTGCCCGGTAAAGTGGCGGTCAACGCCAGCCAGATGTTTTCTTCCAACATGCATGCGCTGGTGGATGAATTCTGGAATGCAGA